>CAMDVY010000327.1 GCA_945878745.1 Klebsiella pneumoniae
GTCTCGGCCACCACCACTTGGTGACAAAATCGGTTACGCCTTTATACGAGCCACCGTACAAGCGGCTTTCCAGGGCGGCGCAATTCTCTGCGGACACCCGTGCAACCAGCGGTGGCTCGGCCTTCCGCAATTCAACCGCGTAGGCGTTGAGATCTTCGACGGTCAGCGTGCTGATCGGACCCGACCCGGTTTCCAGCTGATCACGAGCGGCTTCAGCCATGCCTGCAGGCACAAACGCAGCAGCCGGTCGACCATCCGCCATCAGCACACCAGTCTGGGTCAGCAGGCTACTCAGGGCCCGCACTTCGAAAACGTGATCGATCCGCACCAGCAACACCTGATCCGCACCAGCGAGCGCTGACCATTCATGAACGACCTCCGGATCGCCAAGCGACTTCACCTGTCGCTGCAACCGGGTGCGTCCATCGAGCCCCCACAACGTGAGCGGACTGTCGCCCATCAACCAGACCTTGATCATTCAGCCAATACCCTGAGATTTAGGGCGATTATACGCAGCCCCAAGCCGGCATATTCACCTGCCTGTTAGACTGCGGACTTCTTTAAATCAACCGGCCTTTCGTTGTGCGGCTTATCCATATCACCGACCTCCACCTCACATCACTTGCCCACCTGGGCTGGCGCAATCTGCGAGGCAAGCAGCGGCTTGGCTATCAGTCCTGGTTCCGTAACCGACAGTACCGGCATCTGCGCGCCAATCTCGATCGGCTGATGCACAGCGTGACGGCACACCATCCGGGTCTGCTGTGCATCACCGGTGACCTTGTTCATATCGCCCATCCGGATGAATTGAACGCCGCAGCCCAATGGCTCGGAAGCCTGGACCTCGCCGATCGTATCGTCGTGGTTCCTGGCAATCATGATCTCTATCATCCGGCAGCCTGGTCGGTTCTCAGTGCACAGTGGCGCACGTGGCTGCGATGGCCAGAAGGTACCGACTGCTCCACACCGCACACTGCGTGGCCGTTAACGATCATATCAGGGGGCGTCAGCGTCGACTGCCTGAACAGTTCGGTGCCCATGCCCTGGTACAGCGCGCAGGGTCAGCTCGGCGCGGACCAAATCGATCGACTAGTGTCCTCAACATCGAGCCGGTCTGAGCCCAGAGTGTTGCTGCTGCATCATCCACCGCTGTCACCACGGGAGGATCCATCCATCACGCGCCGGAAGGCGCTTCGGGACAGCGCCCTGCTCAGGCCACTGCTGAGCCGTTACGACTTTGTGTTGCACGGTCACACCCACAAAAACACAGCTCTGGTTGCAGCCAACACACGCATCTTTGGCACCGCGTCCGGGTCCGCAGGCAACGCGAGCTTTCGACAGTTTGATGTGGTCCAGATGGACAACGGCTGGCAGATCAGCATGCAATTACATCAGCTGAGCAACGGGGAAGTCACTCAGGTGGATGCACAGACCTGGACCCGAAAGGTTGACCCTACCGCCGTTGTATAAACAGGATGGCACCAGCGAGCATGAGGAGGTCCGGTAACAGACCCGTCAACGGCGCCGACCACAGGTAGAGCAGCGCCAGCTGTGTCGTCAGTCGCTCGACAAGGAAAAACCCGATCCCTACTGCACCACCAATCGCAATCCGCGCGCCCATGGACATGGCGCGACTCGATCCCATCACAATCGGCAGTCCCAGCAGCGACAGCGCCAGCAAGCCAAAAGGCAGACTCAACTGCTGCCACAGCAGCACCTCATAACGATGACTGTCGAGGCCATTGGACCGCAAGTGTCCGATGTATCGATAAAGATCGAGTGGAGCCAGCGCATGGTCGGCGTTGATGAGGGTAAAGATCTGCCGAGCATCGAAGTCCGGAACGAAGGGCAACACCTTGTACCGATTGACGTCCTGACCCTGAGCCGAGAAGCGAATCGTCGTCACATCACGCAACAGCCAGTCACGAGCGCCGAGGACGTCCGCACGCGCGGCGCGCTGGATTTCCAGCAGTCGGCCGTCTGCATCCAGCTCATAGATTTCGATGTCGACCGGTACCATACCCATCTCGACACTGCCGATCCGCAGCAGTCGATTGCCCTGCCGCGTCCAGTACGCAGCGTCTTCGCGAGTCGACCCTTCGTAGGTATTCACCCGCAGTTCCGATGCCTGCTGCTCCAGCAGCGGGATCAACCACTGCTGGCTCGCCAGCACGCCCGCCGCCAACAGCAGCGCCAACACCAGCACGGGCCTTGCCGCTCGCATCAGCGACCACCCGCTCATGCGCAACACCGTCAGCTCCTCTGATCGGGCGAGTGCGCCATAACCAATGATGCTGCCAAGCAGACAAACCACCGGCAACAGATCAATGCCGATCCCCGGCAGATGTAGCGCCGCAACTCGCAACGCATCGTTCGACGAAAAGCTGCCCTTGCCAATGTCTTCGAGTTGTTCAGCCAGTTCGAGAAAACCGAAGAGCCCCAACAGCAACAGCACCACAGGTGCGCCACCCCGCAACAGGCTGATGAACACATGACGATCAAGGATCAACATGGTGAGTTACAACCCGGCCTGGCGACGCTGCAGCAACATGACAACCAGCAGCACCACGGCCAGACCTGCCGGTGCCCACCACAAGAAGTCGATGGTGCCCTGCTCCACACCACTGCGAACCACGCCAAGCACGTTGTAGTAGAGCGCATAGATGACAACGGCCAGCACGATTCGGGCGTATCGACCACTGCGTGGCCGCGTGCGACTGAGAGGCAAGGCCACCGCAGCCAGCAACACCGTCGACAAACCATTCGACCAGCGCCACTGCCACTCCGCACGTTCTTTCAGACCACGCGATTCAGAGAGCGCAGCAGTCGTCGCAGCCTTCGTCTTGTAACCCACCGCTTCGGCTTCGATCCCGGGAACACTCAGTTCCAGCACCCCCAATCGGGCCACCAGCGTGCGTCCACTCACGCCTTTTTTATAGATCATCGCGTCATCGAGGCGCAGGAGATGTCGCTCATCAACCGTCTGGTTTTCAAGCACACCCGTCGGCGCCGAGATCACTTCCAGGCCGCCATCGTGATCACTGCGCAGAAACAACTGACCCAGCTGTCCCTGGCCCTTCGGATCGGTGGCGGGAGTGCGGGTGCCAATGAACACGGTGCGCCCCTCTCCGGCCAGCGTATGGAAAGTACCCGCCGACAACGTCGCAAAGTCGGTCGCCGCTTCGGCTCGGGATTCCACGGCATAAAGTTGGCCATAAGCCCAAGGGCGCAAATAAACCGACAGCAGCGTCACAGCAATGGCTGCCACAACGGCGACAGCCAGCACAGGAACCATCAGGCGAGACTCCGGGATACCGCTGGCTCGAAAGGCGATGATCTCCCAATCAGAGTAAAGCCTGCCAAGACCAACGATGAAACCGATATACAAGGCGATAGGCAGAAGCACTTCCAGCGCAATCAGGGTTTTCAGAAATGACAGCCGCAACACCGCCGCAGCTTCCAGCAAACCTGCATTCGCCTCGCTGAGAAACCGCGCCAGACTGTAGGCCACGAAAACGCTGATCAGCAGTGCCAGCACTGCCAGGAAAGGTCGTGCGACGACACCCGTCAGATAACGGTCGATGACAGTCGGACTGATAATGGCCTCGCGCCCGCCATGGAGAAAAAGTGAGGGTGCTATGATGCCCCGGAGGACTCACCGGACGATATCGATTTGCTACGACCGAGCCACGGCAATTCAGTGGTCAGCAGGTGCCTGGGAGTCTACGCGGCAGAAGGCGGCGGAGCGAGGCGAGTGTCAATTCGAGACCGATTTTTCGTTTGTTTGAGGCGCGTAGTGGGTGCTACGCAACGAAAACGAACGGAAAATCGGGCCATCGTTGCACCGCCGCAGCCCGTCGATCTTCTGCCGCGCAGACTCCTGGCCTGCATGGTCGCATTTTTTTCCCAGGCACTGGCGCTATCGAGCCTGCTCGGCCTGACTTTGATGGTCGCCCCGCAATTTCTTTTAGCCACTGAAACGACTCAGAGCCAGGACGTCGCGGTCGAAGAAGAGCCAATCACAATCCGCGCCGATCGCGCCTGGCAAGACGCCGATGGCAAGGTCATGCATCTGGAAGGCAACTTCCTGATGCGAACGTCGGAGTGGGAAGTGAAGGCTGACCGCGCACAGGTCGAAGGCCCCGTGGAGGCTCCGGACCGCATCATCAGTTATGGCAAACCAGCAAGCATTCGCGTCAGCATGGGTGGTGAAAATCCCGTCGACGGTATCGGCTACAGTCGCAAGATCATCTATCAGTACGAGAAAAAACTGCTCGAGTTACATCAGGACGCCCGGTTGGAGATGGACAACGTCACCGTCACCAGCAAGGCCATCATCTACGACGTCGGCAACCGGCGGCTTGTCTCCAGTGGCAAAGACGGTGTCCAGTTCGAATTGCGGCCGGAGGAAAAGGTG
>CAMDVY010000328.1 GCA_945878745.1 Klebsiella pneumoniae
ATGCAGATCTATGCCAAGGGTATAACCGACATCGTGTTCGAGCGGCCGCCGGGATTTTTCCAGGGTGAGTTCAACAAGACGTCACCGCTGGGTCGGATTCCCGCACTGGATATCGATGGTGACGTGATGCCCGAATCCGAAGTGATCGCTGAATACCTGGAAGAGTGTTATCCCACGCCGTCGTTGCTCGGCGCTTCCCCGCGCACCCGTGCACAAGTTCGTACCGTTGCGCGCATCGCTGACATCTATCTCATGAACAACATATTCATGGCGCTGCCGCAGGTGCGACGCGCCTCTCGTGTGGACGCCATTCGCGACCTGTTCATGGCGCAGGTGACACGAGGCATCAACGCGCTTGAACACTATCTGGGCGATGATCATTACGCGGTGGGCAACACGCTGACACTGGCGGACTGCAGCCTGGTGCCGGCGCTGTTCATTTGTGAACACGTTGTACCTACCTTCGATGTCGAAAACCCCATTCCCGGCAAGATTCGCACCGCAGCCTATTGGCAACGGATTCAGCAGGACCCGCACGCCAGCCGCGTACTGGCGGAAATGACTCACGGGCTTGCGGAACGCCGTGCAGGCCGCGGCTAAGATGTAGGAGCGATCTCCTGATCGCGATTTCTGTGGTTCGGATCGCGGTCAGGAGACCGCTCCTACAGATCGCGATCTTCGATTGTCCCAGCATTCGCGGTCACGAGACCGCGTCTCCGGGGTTATGAACCGGCGTGTGGGCTTCGCGAAAGAGGGTCGTCAGCCGAGACCGGCCGCGCGTCGAAGTCGGTCGCGAACGGCTTCCCACATGGGCGTGTCCGGCGGCACTTCCAGCAGGATCAGATCGAGACCATGTTCATCGAGTTCACGCAGACTCGCATATAACTGGCGCGCATAGACCACCGGGTCTGCGGACAATGAACACCACTCGATATGAACCACGTCCGGGTTTGTTTCTGCGCCCAAAGCGATGACACCGATTCTGTTGTGTGTCGTTGCACTGAGTAACTCCGCGCGCAACTGCGTTGACTCAAGCCAACGAACCGGGGTGTGAGGCGCGTAGTGACTCGGCAGATCACCGGAGACACGTGGCGCTCCAGACAGTTCATCCACCAGCCTGAAACCAAGTACCGCCTCGATCATGTCGCGGCTCAACTGGCCAGGCCTGAGAATGCGCGGTTGAAAACCTGCGAGATCAACGATAGTGGACTCTATGCCAACCGAGCAGGGACCACCGTCGAGAATCATGTCGACGTCATCACCCAGCTCTGCACGTACATGCGCCGCCGTCGTTGGACTGATGTGCCCGAATTGATTGGCGGAAGGCGCTGCGATTCCGCCACCAAACTCGCGTAACAGATCAAGAGCCACCGGATGTGCAGGTACCCTCAGTCCGATCGTGTCCTGGCCACCGGTCACTGCATCGATCACGTCACTCGCGCGCCTCAGTACCATGGTCAGCGGCCCCGGCCAGAATGCCTCGGCCAGCTCCATTGCAGATCGTGGGATGCTTGGACTCCATAGTTGTAGTTGCTGTGCATCTGCTATGTGGACGATCAACGGATGATCCGCAGGTCGGCGCTTGGCCTTGAATATGCGATTTACAGCGACAGTACTCCGCGCATCAGCGCCAAGTCCGTAGACCGTTTCCGTTGGAAAGGCGACCAGCTTGCCTGCGCGAAGCATCTCAGCTGCGCGAGTGATCGCAGCCGGGTCGGGCTTGGCTATTGGTTGCGCGCTCACGGTTATCGACTCAATCCACCAACGTGAATGGAATCTCGCTCTCGGCGCGGAAGGGCACCAGAGAATCGCTGCCAAACGGAATGGACGCAGGAATTAGCTGAGCCCGGCGTTGCAGGGTGATGCGATCGGTATTGCGTGGCAGGTGGTAGTAGTCGGGTCCGAACTCGCTGGCGAAACCCTGCAGTCGATCCAGTCGTCCCACCTGATCAAACGCCTCCGCATACAACTCGATCGCCGCGTGTGCGGTGTAGATCCCGGCACATCCGCAGGCGATCTCCTTGGTATGGCGTGCGTGTGGTGCGCTGTCAGTACCGAGAAAGAACCTGGGATTGCCGCTGGTTGCAGCGCTCACCAGAGCTTCGCGGTGGATTTCGCGTTTCAGGACAGGCAAACAATAGTGGTGAGGACGAATGCCACCGGTGAACAGGCTATTGCGATTGAGCAGCAGATGATGGGCCGTGATCGTCGCAGCGACCTGCGCCGAAGACTGCTCGACAAACGTAACCGCCTCTCTGGTGGTGATGTGTTCGAGCACGATCCGCAGTTTCGGAAATTGCCGGATGGTCGGTTCGAGCTGATCGGTGATGAACACACGTTCTCGATCAAAGATGTCGACACGCGGGTCGGTCACCTCACCATGCATCAAGAGGGGCAGATCGTGGGCCTGCATGGCTGCCAGCGCATCGGTGCAGTGCGAAAGACTGCGCGCGCCAGCATCCGAGTGAGTCGTCGCACCTGCGGGGTAGTACTTCACCGCGTGAATGAAGCCACTCGCCTTGGCCTGGGCAATGTCTGCTGCGCTCGTCTTTTCGGTGAGGTACAACGTCATCAGCGGCTCGAAGCGTGCACCTGAGGGCAGCGCTGCCAGAATTCGCTCCCGATAGGCAGCCGCTAACTCCACGTTGGTTATCGGTGGCACCAGGTTGGGCATCACGATGGCGCGGGCGAACTGACGAGCCGTATCTGGAAGAACGGCAGCCAGTGCTGCGCCATCACGCAAGTGCAGGTGCCAATCGTCCGGGCGAGTGATCGTGAGTTGGGTTGGATTGGCCAGCACCTTCAATGTTCTCCTGTTTGTTCCTGACTGTGGGTCCCGGCGTCACGGTTCATCGGGGTGAGTGAGCGCCGGAATTGCGAGCGTCGCCATCAACGATCAGCAGCCCCGTAAGTGGAAGATCTGGTTGCCGATTGAGCAGAGGCAGTCGCGCCAAGTGCAGTGCGGAGCTTGGCCCCGTTTTCACGCCACCATGCATACAGGATGCTCACGTCCCAGCCAATGCAGAAATGTTTGACGCCCATTTCGATGTAGCGTGCAGCCTGATCCGGACTGCCGAGTTCAACACGCGGATGCAGACCTTTGCGCAGGGCCGTTTCGATGGTCAGGCGTTCGGCTTTCTGCACATCAGGGTGTCGTGGATTGCCGGCGTGGCCGATGCTCATGGCGTAATCCGAGGGACCGAACTGCACCATGTCGATGCCGGGCACCGAGAGGATGTTGTCGATGTCCTCGACGCACTGGCGTTTTTCCACCATCAACGCGATAACCACATCATCCAGGGCGTTGACATAAGCCTGGCTGCCGGCTTCGAGGATCATGCCGACGTCTCGCCGCATGCCCACACCCATCAGACCATTACGGCCGGGAGTCTCGGCGCGCACAGCGCGAACGCAAGCCTGCGCATCTTCCAGCGTTCGCACGTCGGCGAACAAGACACTCTGAAAGCCCGCGCCGATGGCGCGCATTGCCTGATGGGTCCATTCACCTTGTTCGATCTTGATCATGCCCCCGAGCCCAGCCAGTTCAAACGCACGACCGAGATTGTCGAGATCGTGCATATTGAAAGGCGCGTACTCCGCGGTGAATTCGATGTAGTCGTACTGGCCGGTCTTGCCGACCAGTTCTACCAGCGTTGGCCAGACCGACAGCAGGTGGGTGCCGAGTGTGGGCTCACCGGCCTTGAGTCTGGCGCGGAGCAGGTTGGGGCGCATGGACATCTCTCCGAGTTAACCTCTCTTAGGTATCCTCTGAACAAGTCGCTCCTGCGACTTGTTCAGGTCGGAGCGCGTCGCGCTCCTCGTCCTCTCTTCGAAAAGAGGCCCGGCGTTTCACGCAGGGAAAATGGTGGTGCATCCATGCACCACTAAGGAAGCTCTGCTTATTCAGAGCTTCCTTAGATCGGAGAGGTTATCAGGCAAGCGGTTCTGCGTCCCCGTCTGCTCCGAAGAGCTGGGATCAGCCGCGGGCTTTGCGTGCCGCAGCCTGATCTGCCAATGCCTGTTTGATACTTGGTCGCGCCGCAACTGCGTCATACCAGGCCTGCGAACCGGGTACCGCAGCAAACAGGTCGATGCCCGCGTTCTGCTTGGCCGACAGGCTGGCGAGCGAAAACGCCCAATAGCCGGACAAGTCTGCATACGTGAACTGGTTGCCGGCAATCCAGGGTGTGAACTTCACCAGCTTGTTGATCGCGGCGATACCTTTTGGCAGATCGCTGGCGATCCCGTCCTTCACGTCGGCCGCCACTTCGCGTCCAAACAGCACGCCGAGTCCTCGGCGCGCCACCAATTCGACATACAGTTCGATGGACTGCACGAGTTCCCGCACCTTGGCTCGAGCAAACAGATCGGCAGGGAGTAGGGCAGGGCTTGGCTGCAGTTCCTCCAGGTAATAG
>CAMDVY010000329.1 GCA_945878745.1 Klebsiella pneumoniae
CTACCGATAACTCGGTGAGGTGCTGGCCCATGTCCGAGCTCATGTTTTTCATGATCGAAGATTCCGGGCCGGGATTCTGACCTTTGGAGAGCTGCGCCATGATCCGGAATTCGGTGTACTGGATGGCTTGCAGCTTGACGTCGGCTGCATCCAGCTTGCGTACAAATGCGGCATCGTTGATCAGCGATTCACCATCCAGTCGGACCTGTGCCGCGAGGTTGCGTACTCGTTTGAGTGCTGTTTGCTGGGCCGCAGTGCCACCACCGCCGCGTTCGAACTCGAGCAGGTATTTGGCGACCGTCCAGCCTTTATCGATCGTGCCGACCACGTTACTGACAGGTACACGCACGTTGTCGAAAAACACCTGGTTCACTTCGTGGGTGCCAGAGGCAAAGATGATGGGCTCGACTTTAATGCCGGGAGTGTCCATATCCAGCAACAGGAACGTAATGCCTTCCTGTGGCTTGCCGGTTGAACGGCTGCGCACCAGGCAGAACATGCGATTTGCATAGTGAGCGTGCGTCGTCCAGATCTTGGTGCCGTTCAGAATAAATTCGTCGCCATCGCGTTCCGCGCGCAATGCCAGACTTGCGAGGTCAGATCCGGAACCCGGTTCCGAATACCCCTGACACCAGTAGTCTTCACCCGACAGGATGCGCGGGAGGTAGAACGCCTTCTGGTCCGTCGTGCCGTGGCCGATGAGCATCGGTCCACACATGCCAAGCCCCATGGGCGCTGTGCTGGGCGTGCCGGCCAGCGTGCATTCCGTCGTGTAGATGTACTTTCGAGCGAGATCCCACCCGGTGCCGCCGTATTCGACGGGCCAGGCCGGCGCGATCCAGCCTTTGTTGAAGAGGATGCGATGCCAACGAATGTTGTGCTCGTAGTCGAGAAAAATGCCCGGGCAATTTCGCTGGGCGTCTTTCAGGTCGGCCGGCAACCGGGTCTTCAGAAAATCGCGGACTTCTTCGCGGAAGGCTTCGTGTTCAGAGCTGAAGGTGATATGCATGGGTGAGGAGTCTTGCATCGACTGGTCGGCGCCCACTCGAACACAGGGCGAGGTGCAGGGTCAAGATTCGATCGCGAGTAATGCTTCCGCATCAAGTTCCAGCGCCTGTTGTGCATGCCGGTTTGCCATCGCCATGAACATGTCATCACCGCGAGTGGTTCTCACCACCAGCATGGAGGCGATGACTGCCATCACCAACCCGCTGAAACTGTACCTGCGGTAATCCCGAAAACAGGCCTCGAAGCCGAAGTCGGATACTCCATGTGCAAGCAGGGCGTCGTGGTAGACCCTGAGCAGTTGAGTTTCGTGTTCTTGTCTGGCATCGGGCAGCAATCCGGCGCCGATAAAATAGGCAACGTCGGCGACGGGGTTACCGATACTGATGGTTTGCCAGTCGACCACCGCCAGCGGTGTGGCTTCGCCAAACAGCATGTTGTCGAGCCGGAAATCGCCGTGTACGAGAGACCGGGGCTCGAGCCGTTTCAGTACCCAGCCATCCAGCTGGTCGGTGAAACGGTACAGAAGGTCCTGATGTGGCTGCGGCAACCGGTCGTGATACCGCGCCATGAAACCTGGAAAGAGCTGATGCCAGAACGACTTGAAGAAGTCGGGACCCAGCGCCGCGTTGGGTTGCAGCCAGGCGATGTTGTGGAGCGATGGATCGTTCCAGCGAGGCGCGTGCAGCTTGGCCGCCTCGGCCATCACACGCGCTGCCTGATCGACTGAACAACCGGCGATCTGATCGCCTTGGGTGGAGGGTGTGATGTCTTCGAGCATCAGGCAAAAGGCGTGCGAACTCGCATCGATCGCGGCGTACAGAGGTCGAGGCGTACGAATCTCGACGCTTGGCAAAACGTCGTTGTAGAACATCACTTCCTTGAAGTAGTTGTTCTGCGCAACGCCAGTCGCCCTGCTCGTTGGGTCCCTGGAGGCAAACTTGCCAACAACGGATGCAGGGCCGGTGCCTCGCTGATAATTGAGAGTAAAGCGTACGTTGCGGCCAACTTGTCCAGTGCCGATCTCCCGGGTTGTGAAGCCCGCGATCTGCGCATCGACACCACTGTGTTGCAGCACGTCCGTCAGCCAGCGGGCGTCTACACGTTCCGGCTCGGCGACGATGCCCGGTCGGTGCATCAGGACAGTCCCTTCGATATCTTGAACGCGTGTGCGCTGGCCTGTTGAAGCGTCTCTCCCAGCAGGTAGTCGGCAGCGGTGAGGGCGAGAGCTTTTGCACCATCGAGCGCCGCCTGGTCACCCATCTGCGACCCGGACCACCGTGTGAAATCGGGATGATGGATCACGACATTGGCGGGCGCCGATGCAATCATCGGATGAATCGACGGCAGGAGATGGCTGACATTGCCCATGTCAGTGCTGCCGGACGGAGAACCAGCCAGATGTTCGCGGGGTATGAACTCCCGACCCAGCGCTTCGGCGTGTTGCTGAAAACGATCAGCCAACGGCCAGTTGGTATTCAGATCAAGGTAGTCGACACCGGCCCAGATGACTTCGACTTCGCAGCCACTGCCCACTGCGCCGGCTTCGAAACAGGCTTGCACACGGGGTTTGAGCTTCGCCAGGGCGTGCTCGTTGGCGGCGCGAACGTAAAACTCCCCAGCGCTGCGTTCTGGCACGATATTCGGCGCAAGACCACCCTCGGTGATGATGCCGTGGATACGTTCGGTCGAGCGAATGTGTTGACGCAGGTTGGAAATGGCCTGATAGGCGAGCAACAAACCATCCAGGGCGTTGATGCCCTTGTGCGGCATTGCCGAGGCATGCGCCGAACGACCGTGATAGATCACGCGGACTTCTGCTACACAGATGCATGGCATGGTGGCCATGTTCACGCCTGACGGGTGAATCATCATCGCCGCATCGATGCCCTTGAAGGCGCCAGCCCTGGCCATGAGTTCCTTGCCGCCGCCTCGCTCCTCGGCGGGCGTACCCAGAAACCGCACGTAGCCAGGCAGTAGATCAGCGACAGCCTGCAACCCTAGCGTTGCACCCAGGGCAGCGGTTGCGATCAGGTTGTGGCCGCAGGCGTGACCAATACCCGGCAAGGCATCGTACTCGGCAAGGATGGCGACGGTTGGCCCGTTACCCCGTGTCTGCAACCGGGATTCAAGTGCAGTGGGCAGGGTATAAACGCCGGTCTCCACCGCGAGATCATGTTTATGCAGCGCCTGGGTCAGGGTGCTCGCGGCGAAGTGCTCCTTGAAGGCCAGTTCCGGTTGCGCGTGAATGGCATGGAAAACGCTGATGAGTTCATCGGCGAGTGAGTCGATTCGCGACAAGATGGCTGCGTGTATGGCATTGGTCATGTTGGTCTCCCTTTTTGCCTCCCTTGCTGACAGCAGATTATCGCTGTGGACCGCTGACGTCTGCTGCTATTTTCTCGACACACTGCTTTGGCGAAACTTGGGGCTGCCTTCCCTGCAGGCAAATAGACGCATAAAGTGGCGCTTCAAATTTGGTGTCCTTGCAGGGGAGATAGTCATGGCATACAGCTACAAGTTGTTGAGTGTTGCGATCAAGGGGCGCGTGGCCACGGTGGTCATCAACAATCCACCGATCAACATCATCACACCACCCTTGTATGGCGAGTTGGCCGCGCTGGCCGCTGAATTGAAAGCCGATCGAGACCTCACTGTGGTTGTTCTCAAGAGCGCAAACCCGGATTTTTTCCTGGCCCATTTTGATGTATCAACAATTCTGACCTTCCCGACGGATCAGCCCGCCGAGCGGGATGGTGATCTCAACGCCTATCACATCATGTGCGAACGTTTCCGGACGATGGACAAGGTCACCATCGCCCAGATCGAAGGTCGGGTGGGAGGTGGTGGTTCGGAGCTTGCCGCGAGTTGTGATATGCGTTTTGGCGTGCGTGGCAAGACCATCGTCAACCAGATGGAAGTCCCACTCGGTATCTTGCCTGGTGGCACCGGTACCCAGCGACTACCGCGACTGGTCGGTCGCGGCCGCGCCATGGAAATCGTGCTGGGCGGTGATGATCTCGATGCGGTTACCGCAGAGCGGTGGGGTTATCTGAATCGCATTTTCGAAGCCCATGAAATCGATAACTGGGTACAGACACTCGCACATCGAATTGCCTCCTTCCCGGTGGAAGCCGTGCGTCTGGCGAAAGCGTCGGTAGATGGTGCAGAGCAGCCACTGGAGGAAGGCCTTCGCGATGAGGCGTATCTGTTCCAGCGTCTGCTGCGGACCGAAGGCGCGCAACGCAACATGAAAAAATTCATGGCGATTGGTGGTCAGACGCGAGAGGGTGAGTTGAAAGTGGGAGAGCTGGCGAAAAAACTGGGGGAGACCGACTGACATGGGTCAACCAACATGAACCAACTACAGGTCGGTCCGTGGTCGTACGACATAGAAGAAGCCGGCG
>CAMDVY010000330.1 GCA_945878745.1 Klebsiella pneumoniae
GACCGCTGCTGTTTTTTGTGGCTACAGACGACTACGCAAACGGCCAGCTCAATCCGGATGCTTACCCTCCTTTTGCGATGGCGTGTGTTCCATTGTTGGTCATTGGTATTCTCATCGCCACACTGGGTACACATCGGAAAATTCCGTCGCTGTACATGCCACCGAGCACATCTGCATTTTCGCTCCGTGGTGTAGTGCAGGAAGTCCGGACAGCATTCGGCATCCCGTCATTTACGGCGCTCGTGGTCGCGGCGGTGGTGTTTGGAATCACCCAAGGCATGGTCCAGGCGCTTATCCTCTACACCTCAACCTATTTTTTTGCCCTCACCCCTGCGCAGACAACCTCACTGTTTGGAATCGCAGTCATCGGCATTGTCATCGGCAGCATCATCAGTCAACCGGTGTCGATCTGGATCGGCGAGAAGAAAACCGTCTTTGCGCTCGGGCTCGCGTGGTATGCGTTTTTCACATCAAGCGTGATCATTCTGAGATTGCTCGATCTGCTGCCTCCGAATGGCGACCCATTGATAGGTCAGTTGTACATTGGTAGCGCGCTGATCTCTGCACTGGGACTGGGTGTGGCCATCCCGATGATCGGGTCGATGGTGGCGGATATCACCGACGAACACGAACGGCGCCATGGTGACCGCCAGGAAGGCATCTACTACGCGGCCGCGTCGTTTGCCGGAAAAGTCATTGGTGGCGCCGGACCCGTCATGGCCGGACTGGTCATCGATATGGCCGGCATACCACCAGGGAGTGATCCTGCAACGATTCCAGCGGACGTCGTGATGCGGTTCGGGCTGTGGCAAGGACCCAGCGTGATCGTGCTGAGTCTTGTTTCGATCATCGCGATCTCGTTTTTCAGCATTACCCGGAAGGAGCACGCCAACATACTCGCTGTCATCCACGCACGAAAAACAGGAGGTTCAGTTTGAGCCGAACCGCACAAGATGTGACCGGCGGCATCGACCTCTCCGGCAAAGTCGCCGTGGTCACCGGGGTGAATTCCGGAATCGGACTGGAAACGGCCCGCGTCCTGGCCCTGCGTGGCGCGCGTGTATTCGGACTCGCAAGAACACTTGAAAGTGCCACCGCTGCATGCGCCAGTTTGTCAGGCCATGCCGAGCCGGTGGCGTGCGAATTGACCGATCCGGACAGCATCCAACGTTGTGCCACCACCATTCTCGAGAAGCAGACCAACGGTATTCATCTGCTGATCCTCAACGCCGGCATCATGGCACTGCCAAAGCTCGAGCAGGTTCGGGGGATCGAAAAACAATTCGCCACCAACCATCTTGGGCACTTCCTGCTCACCCATCTCCTGCAACCCGCATTAGGCCATCAGCAACCGGTCCGGGTAGTCGTCGTCAGCAGTGCCGCACACTTCCAGGCGCCTCGAAGCGGAATCGACTTCGACAACCTGTCCGGTGCCAAGGGCTACAGCAGTTTTCAGGCTTACGGACAATCCAAGCTTGCCAATGTACTGTTCGCCAACGAACTGGCTCGGCGCCTCCCGGCTGGCAGCACAGCAAACTCGCTGCATCCAGGTGTCATCAAGACCAATCTCGGGCGCAGCATGCGGGGTCCTTTGCCATTGCTCATGGGCCTCTTTTTCCTGCCTTTCATGAAGACACCCGAAGAAGGCGCGGCGACGACGTGTTACGTCGCGACCTCCCCATCTCTGGACGGCGTTACCGGTCGGTACTTTTCGGATTGTCGTGAATCACGGCCGTCTGCAATCGCCTCGGATCAAACGCTGGCGAAGCGGCTCTGGACCACCTCGGAGACGTTGCTCGACCTCAAATCCGGATAGAAGGTGTGTGCGACGTCAACAGACTCCCCGTGTCCTCCTCATTCTGGCAGGATATGGACCAACTCAATCCAAAGCACCATCGGAATTCGCCATGCCTGCCAACACCAATACCCGTGTACTGATCAGAAATCTGCCAGAGGAGCGATTGCAGGCCAGTGACTTCGAGGTCGTGTCTTCCCCAATGCCGGAACCGGCCACCGGTGAAGTGCTTTGTCAGACGCTGGCGATTGGTATCGGCGCCGGTGCTCGCGCCGGTCTGCAAGGCAGTGCCAGTTATGCGGGTGCGCCACAGACCGGCATCGTCATGAATGGCCAGACCATTTCACGCATCGTTGAATCGAAAGCACCAACACTGCAGGCAGGCGACCTGGTGATCTGCGGCTCCGGCTGGCAGGCCTACGCCGTGCATCCCGCCAAAGCGGTCAGCAAAGTGAGTTCGATCGATGATCCTGCGCATTACGTCGGCGCGCTCGGCACCAATGGTCTGACCGCATACTTTGGTCTGCTGATAGTGGGTGATCCGAAGCCGGGGGAAACCGTTCTGGTGTCCGCAGCTGCGGGTTCCGTAGGCCATCTGGTCGGCCAGATTGCGCGGCTCAAAGGCGCCAGGGTGATTGGCGTCACCGGCTCGGACGACAAGGGCCAGCGCCTCGTCAGCGAACTCGGTTTTGATGCCTATGTGAATTACAAGGATGGCAACTTCCGTGGTGCACTCAAGGATGCAGCACCCAAAGGTGTGGATGTCTATTTCGACAACACCGGTGGTGATGTGCTGGGCGCAGCCCTCTTTCGCATGAATACCTTCGGTCGCATCGCTTGCTGTGGTGTGGTCAGCCAGTATGACACCCGCAATCCCGCGCCTGGCCCCAAAGGCGTTCCCGGTCTTCTGGTCAACAAGCGCATTCGAATGCAGGGCTTTCTGGTGTTTGACTACGCCGATCGTTACGCAGAAGCCAGACAAAACATGCTGGGCTGGATGAAGGATGGATCACTGAAAGTCTGGCAGGACGAATTCAAAGGCCTTGAAAAGGCGCCTGCTGCATTTGTCGATCTGCTGGCCGGTGGCAATCTTGGCACACGAGTCGTTCGCGTCAGCGCCTGATCACGCAGCCCTGCCGTTGTAGAGCGCTCTGGCACGCCATAGCGCAACCGTTGGGATCATGAAGATGAGAAAGCTGATGAGACCGCCAATCCAGCCTGGGCCGCGTGGATCCAGCAACGACCAGACCAGCATGCCGATCGCAACCTGAGCCGTGTACAGCGCGGCCCATGGCCACAACCAGGGTCGCATCTTCCAGAAACCCCAGGCGAGTGCGCCATAGATCAGCCAGTGCAGCGGCGCCGTCGCCTTGGCCCACCAGCCCGTCAACATGAACCCGAACCACACTTCCTGATCCTCGGCAACTGGCTTCCAGAAGATATCGAATGGCATGTAGATCAATGTCATGTACACACAGAAAACAAAAATCAGGTTCATCCACCAGGGACGTCTGGCCCATTCGCTGCGTAGATCCATTTGTCTTGAAACCGCTGGTTTGCAGAATCGAGAGAATACACTGAACCTCCGTGAAACCTCCCGGCACCTCAATGGCGCATAAGTCCCCGGTTGGCAACCGTGATCGTTCGAAGTCGTCCCGCCAGATCGGCGCAGCCGACATCGTCCTGGTCCAGAAACGAGGCGCGGCAGTGCTGGGCTATTACCAGCACATCGGGCTCGGCGAGGTTCGCTCGCGCGCCACCGACCTCGTGCTGTCGGGTCTGATCTGCCTCGGTGGCATGGCGTTTTTCGACTGGACTGCACTGACCATGCTGGCCTTCCTGGTCGTCGACGCACTCATCACGGTGCTGGCCGATCTCATCAAGTACGGTCTGGCCTGGCGCTGGGTGGCAGAAAGTCATCGCATGGATCATGAAGCCGGAACGGTGCTCCTCATCGCCGACGGACTCGAAGATGGCAGCGGCACTTATCCGGAACGAGGGGCACCGCCGGCACCCGGGACGATTCTCTTCTTCGGTGTCGCGGCGTCCATCTTCTTGTTGCCGGTGGTGGGCGCGGCTTTGTCGGGGACCGGCATCGAGCCGATCAAGGCGCTGCTCGAAGAGGAGACCTTTCGCTGGATCGTGCTCGCCGATCTATCCTTTCGCCTGATTTCAGCAATTTACAACGTCATTCGTGCCAGAGCAGATGGTCCCGTTAAACACATGATTTTCATGGAGTCCGGCAGCGTAGCAGTGCTCTATATCGGACTTTTGATCCTGGTCTGGTTACCCCTCGAATTCGGTGATCCGGGGTTGTATGCGCTATTCATCATCCTTTACGGGTTCCGCGTCGGGTTCGGCATCTTCGCCTTGTACTGGACTCCGCGCTCGGTCAAAAATCTCCAATGCCGAGTACTGGAAGGCGATATGAAGCTGCGGCCCAAGCCAGGCACCGGTCCCCTGTTGAAGGAGCGATCTCCTGATCGCGATCTTCGATGATCCAAACTATCGCGGTCTGGAGACCGCTTGTATGTTCTTCAGTGCCTGATATCAGGAAGATAAAAGGCACCGGGGTGGCAGGGACTGCTCAGACCGCTTCCGGCCAT
>CAMDVY010000331.1 GCA_945878745.1 Klebsiella pneumoniae
TCAACAACACGCCCGTAGTAGCGACCATGATACCGGCAGTGTTGCAGTGGGCCAGAAGAATTAGCATTTCCCCCTCGTCGCTGATGATTCCCTTGAGTTACGCATCGATTCTCGGCGGGACCATCACACTTATCGGCACCAGCACGAACCTGGTCGTCAACAGTCAGTACGAAGTGATTACAGGAAATCCCGGCTTTTCCCTTTTTGAAATCACGCCACTTGGTCTCATCAACGCTGCAGCAGGTATCATTTTCATTCTGATTTTCGGACCGCTGTTGCTCAAACCTCGCCAAAGTCCCTCACAAACGTTTGCTGACAAACGGAGCTTTACGTTTGAAGTCGCAGTCGCCAGCGACGGCCCGCTTGTCGGCAAAACGATTCAACAAGCCGGTCTACGCAATCTGCAGAGTATCTTTCTAGCCGAGATCGAGCGAAGCGGCGTAGTCATCACAGCCGTGGCACCAGAAGAAATCCTGCGAGGAGGTGATCGCCTGGTATTCGTTGGCGAGACGGATGCCATCGTCGATATCCTGCGAATCAATGGCCTCGTACCGGCGGTAGGACACGAACCATCTCTGGATCGGGACGTGCCAGAACGAATGCTCATGGAAGCCGTGGTCGCCCAAAGTTGCGAAGTGATTGGCAAGACCATTCGCGACGGTCGCTTCCGTGATCGATATGGGTGCGTGGTATTGGCGGTGGCGCGCAATGGCGAACACATTCGCGGACGCTTGAGCTCCATCATTCTCGAAAAGGGTGATGTGCTGCTGTTGGAAGGCCCGCCAGCTGAGTATCCAAGACTCAAAGACTCTCGCGACTTTCTGGTCATCAACAAACTGGACCATGAAATTCCGGATCACAGTCGAGCACTGACCGCATGGGCAGTACTGGCTGGAGTCGTGTTATTTGCTGCCTTCGATGTAACATCAATGTTGAACGCATCACTACTCGGCGCCGGTCTGATGCTGATTCTGCGTTGTATCAGCGTCGCCGATGCAAGAAAAAGCCTCGATCTACCGGTACTCATTACCGTCGCGGCCAGCTTCGCTCTCGGTAACGCTCTCGAAAAAACAGGAGCCGCAGATTACCTTGGCAAGAATCTGGTGGAAATTGCAGGAGACGATCCGTGGCTCTTGTTGCTGGTTGCCTATGTGAGCGTCATGCTCCTCACCGAATTAATCACCAATACCGCAGCAGCCATGCTGATGTTACCGGTGGTCATCGCGATCATCGACACCGCCGGTTTGAATCACGCGCCTTACGTCATCGCGGTTATGTTGGCAGCCTCTGCCAGCTTCGCGACACCAATCGGCTATCAGTGCAACCTCATGGTCTACGGACCAGGCGGTTACAGGTTCAGTGACTTCTTCAGGATCGGTATTCCAATGAACCTGTTGTGCTGCGCCGTGACGGTCACGACCATCCCGATGTTCTGGCCTCTGA
Organism: Klebsiella pneumoniae; assembly: GCA_945878745.1. Lineage (GTDB taxonomy): Bacteria > Pseudomonadota > Gammaproteobacteria > Pseudomonadales > Azotimanducaceae > SYFY01. The sequence goes on from CAMDVY010000331.1 coordinate 1,444, forward strand.
CCGGCAACTGACGAAAAGGCTGCTTCTCCGACAAGCCGGCACAGGAAGCGTCGGGGTTCATTCCACCTTGCCGAGCGAAATGAATGGCACTGAGCCGCCCGTCACGCTGGGTAGGACACCGTTCCATTTTTCGATCGCCAGACGCTGCGCTTCAATTTCTCGCAGTTTGATCAGTTCAGGTGTGATTTCCTGTTTCTGCAATCGGAGCGACTCTGCTTCAGCCTGGGCCTGGGATATCTTCTGTTCCGCTTCGACACGAATTCGCTGCAGATCCCGCTCTGCCTTCAACTTGAGCTGTTCTGCGGTGGTCTTGGCTTCGATGGCCTCATTGAATGAAGGTGAGAACTGGAAGTTGGTCACCGAAAATTCATCTACCTCTACGCCGTGTTTGTTCAGACGGATCTCCAGGTAACCACGAATCCGGTCGCGCACGTCCGACCGCTTGGTAATGAGTTCTTCCGCCGTGTACTGCGCCGTAGCCGCCTTCACCGCTTCGTGCATCGCCGGGACGATCACGCGATCAGCAACTTCCTCTGGACTGCCGATATCGCGAAAGGTGTTCGCTACCTGGTCCGGCGTCATGTGATAGTTGAGTGCCACCCGGGTGTGGATGGTCTGCAGGTCTTTCGAGGCGGCTTCACCTTCACTTTCACTTTTCTGCAACCGGACATCGACGCTATGCACGATGTTGACGATCGGTATGCGGAAGTGGAGACCCTCGCCGAGCACCTCATCCTGAACTTTGCCAAACGTCGTGACCACCCCACGATGCCCCGAAGGTACGATAGTGAACGGTGTGAGAACCACGATGGCGACCACGACCACGATCGAAATGATGACGTAGCGAATCCAGTTCATCTTCTCACTCCCGCTGGTCAGAGATGTTCGTCTGTAGTTTTTATATCACAACAGAAACAAGTCCTCGATCAGCGAATACCCAATGGCTGGCCCGCACGATTCGCGCGAGCCCATTGTCATCAACGTGCAGCGACGACCCGAATCTCGACCTTGTAGGCAGGTGTTGCAAGCTTCGATTCAACGCAGGCACGCGCAGGGGTTGCGCCCTGTGGAACCCATGGGTCCCACATCGTATTCATGGCAGGAAAATCCTTCATGTCCGCAAGCCAGATCGTCGCGGTGAGGATTTTTGTCTTGTCACTACCGGCCTCGGCCAGGTACTGATCGATCTTCGAGAGAATCTGTCGGGTCTGGCCCGCAGCATCAGCTGATGGGTCATCGGCAACGATGCCGGCGGTATAAACGGTGTCGCCATGAATGACGACCTGGGACAGACGGGGCCCGACATGCAGGCGTTGAATGGTCATATTGCTCTCTGCTGATTGGCACAAGGGTGATTGAGGCGAGCAGTCTGCTCGCTGGGACGCAGATGATCCGTCATCGCGCCCCTTCTGCCAACGCTGAGCAGAGCAGTGTCCAGCTATTCAGGCAGCGTCCGCCAACGCCTGATGATGCCGATGCCGGGCATTCATCATTGCCCAGAGTGTCTGTGTGACTTCAGGCACCTGCATCCCATCACCAAACCTGATCGGTCCAAGAATCTCTACGTGGGCGGGACCCGGTGACGCGTGTTTTTGCCCCTTCGGTCGGAGCGCCCGCAGACCATCGAGATAAACCGGCACTACAGGAACCCCACACTCAAGCGCCAAACGGGCGACACCATGCCGGAAGTCACCAAGGCGATCCGACGTCGTACGGGTACCCTCCGGAAAGATCGCTACGTTGCAGCCTTGCTGAAGTAACCAGCGGGCGTGATCAAGTGCTTTTGAACCGCCGCCACGAACAATCGGAAAGTTCCCATAGACCAGCGACTGGTACCACGGTTGCAGCTCCAGTTTGGCCTTGCCTTTGACATACCATCGATCCTGCGCCGCCCCGAAGTAGAGGTTGGACTTGACCTTTTCAGGCAGCGCGGTAAACAGGACCAGCGAGTCGAGATGGCTCTGATGATTGGCGATGAAGATGCACGGCCCTTGCAAGCCATCGAGCCGCTCCCGTCCCGCAATGGTCAACGGTTGACAGTAGCGCTCAACCCATCGGGTGTACGTGCGGTAGCGCATCGCCCGCCTGACCAGCTTTGCCCACGGCGCAATCTGCCAGGGATGCGGGCCACTGTACTGAGGGAGGTCAAGCGCGAGAGCGGTGGATCCAGCCATATTGACTCCAGTCGTCGTTGGTCTTGCGTTGAATTTGGGCTGCCATCGGGTCGCGGCAGCCCGGTCTGTAAGCCTTGAGTCAGCCTTAAGTAAGCTTTGAGCAATCTTCGGGCCAGCTTTCGCCAAGCCGACTTCAGCCGCGACAGTCGAATCTCGATCAATATTGGTGCAGGAATTCGCAGTTATTCCAGCCGAGGCGCAGCCGTGGTGCAGCCGCGCGGGAAATCCATCCATCATCATCAGTACCAATAAAATTGAACGGCACCACCTTCTGCGAATAAACTTGCGCCGCATTCGCTACGAGGCCGTGACGGTTTTGCAGCGATTGATGACACTCACGGTGCTCTGGCCCATCTCGCTTCCGTTCGCGGTAGATCTGTTGCAGTACGACAGGACCGCAATCGGGACAGTGAAAGAGCTGAGTCGCTACATCTACAAGCCGTCGAAGGGATTTCGTTTGACCATTACTGCTCGATTTTGGGACCTGACCGCACCACGCCTTGCTTGTACAAATGCCGGTAGGGCCAACCTGGATCGCCACCCGTCGTTTCGGGAAGTTCGTCCGGAGTTCCGCCGATGAAAGAATCACTGATCCAAAAACTCAAGTCGCGTGATGCGCTCATCGGCGTCGTCGGCCTTGGCTACGTGGGACTGCCGTTGGTGCTGCGTTTCTCTGAAGTGGGCTATCGCGTTCTGGGGCTCGATATCGATCAGCACAAAGTCGACGAACTCAGCGCTGGCCGCAGTTACATCGAACA
>CAMDVY010000332.1 GCA_945878745.1 Klebsiella pneumoniae
ATACGATCAAGCCAGTGCGCGATCCAGCCGGCATTGAACTCGGAAACGACGAACTTCAGTCGCGGGTGGCGTAACGCTACTCCACGGCACATCAGCTCCACCAGCGTTCGCTGGACCGCAGCTGGTGCGTTTGCGTAGTCGAATACCCCGTCCTGATGCGGCTCCTTGGCCCGGTACTGAGGCGGCACATAAGAGTTGGTCCCGACATGCATCGACAATGGGAAGCCAGCTTCCTCCGCCAGCGCCCAGACAGGTTCGTAGGCGGAGTCGTGATAGGGGCGGTCGGCGGGCGAGGTGCACGGAATCAAGCCGCCGCGATAGCCCATGGCGAGCACGCGTCGCAGTTCGGCTGCACCAGCCAACGGATCCTGCAAGGGGATCGCGGCCAGGCCGAACAGTCGTCCCTTTGATGCAGCTGCGTAGTCAAACAGCCAGTCGTTGTAGTTTTTCTGGCAGGCTACAGCCAGATCAGTGTTTTCAAACGAGAACATGCCAAAAAAGCCGGGATAGAGAAACTCCGCCGCGACTCCGTCGATATCCTGGTCATCACCACGGAAGGCCCCATCTCGAAGGCCGCTGCGCAGCCCGTCGTATCCTTTGGCCAGGTGCGACCTGGCCACTGGATCGGACAAGTCGTCTACCTCCGGCTTGTGCCCCTGGCGTCGAGCCAGCTTGATCCCGTCACGTACACGCAAACCTGCCCAACCCATTCGCTTGCGGATCCCGCGCGCACCCTTGGCCGGAATGATGATGGCGTCGTCTACGGTACCCGCATACATGACACGTGGTGCGTCGTCGCCAAACCGTTCCGGTAACCCAAGGAAAACATCGGCGCTTTCAACCACGTGTGAATCAGCGGATATAGGGATCATCATTCCCCCTGTTTCGTTCAGCGAGTTTTTATCGCCCTTTGAATTCCGGTGGCCGCTTCTCCACAAATGCGCGTGCGGCGTTGGCGTGATCTTCGGTCATCATGGTGCGCACCATGTGTTCCGCTTCCAGATCCAGCACCTGCGAAAGACTCGCTTCATCAGCCGCGTTGAGATTGCGTTTCATGTAACCGATCGCGGCAGTGGCAAGGCCCGCGAGCTTCAATGCAAAAGCCCGCGATCGCGCCGCGAATTCAGCTGGTGCATACACGTGATTGACGAGCCCCAGTTCAAACGCCTCCTGACCGCTGATGACGTCGGACGTGAAATAGAGTTCACGTGCCTTTGCAGCTCCCACCAGCTTCGGCAGGAAATACGAACCACCATAGTCACCGGACGCGCCAATCTTGGAAAACGCCATGGTCAGCTTGGCGTCTGCCGATACCACGCGCAGGTCACACGCCAGCGCCAGGCTGAGCCCCGCACCTGCGGCCGCGCCGGGAATGATAGCCAGCGTTGGCTTTGGCATTTCATGCAGCAGCCGCGAGGTTTCCATGCCGGTACGCAGTCCGTGGACCCGTTGTTCGATGCTGATGGAATGACCTGATGCACGGTCCGATGCGGCCTTGGCCTGACCCTTGACGTCACCACCGGCGCAGAACGCATTGCCAGCACCGGTCAGGACAACACAGCGCACAGCGGGATCGGCGGCAACTCGACGAACGGCGGCATCGAGTGCGGCCATCATCTCGCCGCTCATGGCGTTGCGTGCTTCTGGGCGGTTCATGGTCAGGGTGGCGATGCCATCGCTGAAGTCCTCAAGCAGATGCGTGGTCATGGTGTTCTCCCGTGGTCTGTCTGGTTTTGTGCGAGTCGTTGAAAAGTTGGCTTTGTTTACCAGTCGAGGTCGTCCGGCACCTTGAACTTCGCATAGTACTCATCGTCTGCGCTTGGCTCAGCGGTCTTGTCCCCGGTTTTTTCGTCGGTTTTGGACATGATCCGATGGGGATCACGTGCACGAATCTGTTCGGCAACTTCAGGTGTCACCAGATGATACCGCCCGTCGTTGTTGGCAATGAGCAACGTCCCCGCACTGAGTTTCGCCTGGTGATCGCGTGTCACATAGATACGTTTGATCTTCTTGCCGTGCAGAAAATTGTAGGGCACGTCGTCGTCGCTGGCCGGTGCGGTGCGCTGATCGTTCTGCGCCAGGATCTGCTTGATCTCGGCCCTGCGCGCCTTGGTCGCAGCCTTTTCGTTGGCGATCCTGGCGAGTTCCCGATCCCGCTCGACTTTTGCCGCATAGCGTTTTTCGGCTTCGGAGAGCACCTTGGGTTTGGGCGGTGTTTTTTGCGCGGTGTCAGCGGCGGGCTTGCGGTCTGGCTTTGGTTTGCCTTGTGCCTGCTTCTCTGCCTTGACCTGACGCTCGGCCTTTTTCGCCTGTCCGGACGTGGCAAGTCCTGCCGCAATCAACTGTTCTCTCAGACTTCCCGCCATCGTGTCCTCATGTGGTGGTCAAGGTGTTTATCCGTCAATGATGCAGTTTTCGTGGGTGTCGGGTCCATGCTGATCTGCAGGCAGTCCCACCACGTCTCATCAAGGTTGGGGTGTTCGGCCCTGCAGAATGTCGGCAAACCAGGCCGGGTCGATGTTTCCGCCCGTCATGATGATACCGACGTTTCGACCCTGCCACTGATCGCGCTCCTGCATCAGTGCAGCGCAGGCTGCCGCGCCCGCACCTTCGGCGATCTGATGCGTGGTGCGGAACAGCAGCCGAATCGCTGCCGCGACCTCATCATCGGTGACGCAGACGATGTGGTCCGCACCACGTCTGATTTCGTCGAGCGCAGCGGGATTGGGTAATCGGGTAGCTACGCCATCGGCAAAAGTGTGGGCGGTGGCTGTGGTTTCCACACGGTCACTCTGGAATGAGCGCGCCATTGCATCGGCGTGGGTGGATACCACACCGATGATTTTTGTCTGCAACCCCAGGAGATCGCGAACACGCATCAAGGCGCAGATGCCGGAGCCCATGCCGATGGGGACATAAACCGCGTCAAGAGGCGGACAGTGTTCGAAGAGTTCAGCGGCGTACGTTGCGACGCCGAGAATGAGATCATCGTGAAAGCTGGGCACGATTTCGCCCATCCCGATTTTTGCACGACGTTCGGCTTCCATGCGCGCGGTATCAAAGTCCGGGCCGAACACTTCCAGCTCAGCACCCCAGGCGCGCATGGCGGCGTTCTTGTCGGCACTGTTGCCCTCAGGTACGAGCACGGTTACGGGCATGCCGTACGGTCGTGCTGCAAAGGGAATGCTCTGACCGTGATTGCCGCGTGTGGCGGTGATCAGCCGCTGGGGTCGTACAGACCTTTGCATCAACCGATCCAGATAGACCACACCACCCCGCACCTTGAACGCGCCGGTTGGTGTGTGGTTTTCATGTTTCACCCAGGCATTGACGCCGAGTTCGGCAGCCAGCAGCGGCCAGCAATATTGTGGCGTGGGTGCAACGTGTCGGGCGACGAGCGCGCGGGTGGCCGTCAGTTCGTCCTGGGAAATTGAGCTCGACATCGTTTTTCAGTCCTTTGAATTCAGAGCACGCGTCCACCATCCACTTCCATCGCCACGCCAGTGACCATGGACGCTTCATCGCTGGCGAGATAACAGGCAGCCGCACCGACATCCTCAGGTGTGCAGAAGCGTCCCAGTGGAATGGTATTCAGGAACTTGTCTCGCAGTGCTTCGCTGTCACCACCCATGAAGGTCGTTAGCAACGGTGTGTCGCCGGCTACAGGGTTTATGGCGTTGACCCGAATGCCAAACGGGGCAAGTTCCGCAGCGAGCGATTTTGTGGCGGTGATGACCCAGCCCTTGGAGGCGTTGTACCAGGTGAGTCCACCACGTGGCCGCACCCCGGCCGTGGACGCAAGGTTGATGATGGCGCCTGAGCGATTGGCTTTCATGCCAGGTATGAAAGCCTGACACATGTGGTAGATGCCTCGCATGTTGACGTTGGCAACACGGTCAAATGTTGCCGCGTCCACGTCTTCGGCAGGCGTCGGTACATGGCCAATGCCTGCGTTGTTCACCAGAATGTCGCATCGTTCGATGAGGCGAGAGAAATTGCGCACACCGCTCGCATCACAGATATCGAGACGGGCAAACGGCATGCGCAGTGACGCCGCCATGGCTTCGCCCGCGGCGACATCAATATCGGCGATCCAGACCATTGCACCTTCAGCGACGAATTTGCGGGCGATGCCGGCACCAAAGCCGGACGCGGCGCCGGTGACAATAGCGATCTTGCCGGCCAGTCGATCAGTCATGACGGTAGTGTCCGGTTGATAGATGCAGCGTTGCCAGGGCCATTACTTTGGCCGAGTCCACCAGGTCCTGAATGCCGACGTACTCGTCCGGTCGATGTGCCAGTTCAAGAATGCCAGGACCATAGGCGATGCAGTTGTGCAGCCGGCCGATGCGGTCGATGTGCTTCTGGTCATAC
>CAMDVY010000333.1 GCA_945878745.1 Klebsiella pneumoniae
GGACATTCTCTGCGCGCGAGTATCACAGGAATAATCGAATTATGTGTATGTTGGATACGATTATTACGAACTATAAAGAATCGGGAATACCTGACCTTCGTAACTGGAAGATCGAATGGACCGAACGAGATTTATTCGTATGTTGTGCTGCACCTGAAACCGGAGTTAATGGTGATGTCCAAGCCCCTGATCGTTCAATCTCAAGCCGAGACCAGTCCCGGCATCGATGCCCGAACAGCAGGCATCGGCTCTACAACACACGAGGGATCAAAGGTTCTGGCCAACACCTATGGCCTGCTGGCCATGACCCTGGTCTTCAGCGCCGCGACAGCCGCTGCGTCGGTCGCGCTGCAAGTCCCCTCACCTGGAATTCTGCTCACGCTGGCCGGTTATTTTGGACTGCTGTTCCTCACCACCAAACTACGCAACAGCGCGTGGGGACTGGTCTCGGTGTTCGCCTTGACCGGCTTCATGGGTTACACACTGGGGCCTATCCTCTCCAGCTATCTCAGTTTGCCTAACGGCACTCAACTCGTGGGTACCGCACTCGGTACGACGGGCCTGGCGTTCTTCGCACTGTCGGCCTACGCACGCAGCGCAAACGCACCGAACATGCTCAACCTTGGCACATTTCTGGGTATCGGTGTGCTGGTCGCCTTCGCACTCGGTCTGGCAGCCATTTTCCTCAATTTGCCGATGCTGTCGCTCGCTGTATCAGGAATGTTCGTGCTGCTCTCATGTGCACTCATCATGTTCCAGACCCAGGCCATACTCAGCGGCGGCGAAACCAACTACATCATGGCGACGGTGTCCCTGTTCGCTTCGATCTTCAATCTCTTCATCAGCCTGCTGCAGATCCTCGGCTTCATGGGGAGCGATGACGCCTAGTCGCAGGATTTGTGGAGGACCTGATCAGTCAGGTCTTCCATTCCGTAACAGGGATGATCAGCGCAACGTTCCATCGGCTTCTCCTGCGCGCACCTCATCTTCTGAAAGACCAAGCCAGTCCTCAAGCACGCTGGCATTGTCTTCACCAAGCAATCGCACGCGGTGATATTCATCGCACGGCGTGGCTTCGAAATGCAGAGGCAACCGATCCGCCCAGGTCTGCCCGATCGAATGCCCCGGCTCTTCGATCGGTGAAATAAAACCCGCAGCCTTGAGCTGAGGATCACGGTCCGTCAGATCGATGCCATCCTGCACAACACCGGCCGGTACGCCTGCCGCCTGACATTGATTCATCACATCTGTCGCATTGCGCGTTTGTGTCCACAGCGAGAGTTGCGCATCAATGTGCTCAACCACCGCCATGCGCCCTGCAACGGTGTCGAGCGCGGCATCGATGGCCCAGGCAGGCTCTCCCATCACACGACGCAGACCGCGCCATTGAGCATCCGTCAGACAGGCAATGGCCACCCAGCGTTGTCCCACGATGCCTTCACCCTGGGGTACACAGGGATACACGCCATGAGGTGCTGCCGCGTCGTAAGGCAGACGGTTACCCACCGGACGCGCGGCGCGACCATTGGCAAACCAGTCAAGAAGCGAAGGCCCCAGAAAATTGACGCCGACTTCGAACTGCGAGAGGTCCTCCTGTTGACCCCGTCCAGTTCGATGACGGGCTTCAAGCCCGGCAAGAATTGCGAACGCGGCATGCAGGCCCGCTTGATGATCGTTGTAGGAGTAACCGATGCCGATGTCTTCACGCCCCGGAACGCTGGTCAGAAGCGTAAGCCCGCTGATCGCATGGATAGTCGGCGCATAGGTGACATACCCGGACCATGGCCCGCCATGCCCCATTCCCGACATCTGCACATAGATGACCTTGCCATTCGTTACGCTGACCTGCTTGTAGTCCACACCCCAGCGGTCGAGCACACCGACGGCAAAGTTCTCGATCACCACATCGGCTGTATCACAGAGTTGGCGGCAAATCGCCCGCCCACCTTCACTGCGCATGTCGAGCGCCAGCGCTCGCTTGTTTCGGTTCCACATCACGTAATACGGAGAATCGGGGCCGTTACCGGCGATCGCCCGCTCGTGCGAGTTCACCTTCACGACATCGGCACCCATGTCGGCAAGGACGCGGGTGGCGAAAGGGCCGGCCAGCACGTGTGTAAAGTCAAGAATACGAATGCCTTCAAGGGGACGGCTCATCGCGCGACCTCCCACCCGAGCTCGGCAAGGAAGGTGCGTGGGTCAACTTGTTCGGCTTGCCGGTATTGCCAGGGTGTTGCCGAAAAGCGATAGGGTGCTCCAGGTCCTTGCACCTGTTCTCCATCGACCTCGAAAGGCACCCACCATTTGCGCGCTTCAAGTTGGGGATTGTCCGCAAGACGTTCTATCGGCTGCACCCAGCCATAAGGTGCGTGGCGTTCCTGGGCCTTGATGAACAGGGCTTCCGGTTCCTGGTCTGCAACCCATTCGCGCATCACCTGCATCAGGCGACCGATATAGAGCGGCAGGTTGGCGGGATCGTGATACTTTTCATCAAGCAGATCCTGATGCGCATCGTCTTCTATCAGCCACGCCAATTGAGCGCCGAAGTCAGGCATGGGTGTGGTCATGATCGCGCCACCCTTGGCAGGCATGACCGTAAAAGCCATGGACCAGTGGGTGCCGCCTTGCCGCGGCAATATCCGTCCGCGACCCATCTTTTCACCGTATAAGCTCATCATCAGCACCTGCTCAAGACAGGAAGCCACACACTCGTGCACTGGAACAGAAACCCGTTGCCCCTCCCCCGTCACGCGGGCATGGCGGAGCGCTGCAGTGGCCGCAATGCCGGCATACGTGCCAGAGACCATGAAATTCAGCTCACCAAACGTCTTGAGGGGTGTCGTCTCGGGCACGCCCGTTGCAGCAACTGCGCCACCAAGTGCGCCTGCCACGAGATCAGGGGCTTGAAAGTCCCGCCACGGCCCCGCTTCGCCGAACGAGGACACAGCGACATGCACAAGGCCAGGATGTCGTTTGCGGGCGCCGGCAAGGTCGAGCACATCTACCGCGAACGCGCCGTCGCAGGTCATCACGATGTGTGCACGCTCAAGCAGTTGCTGAAATCGATCGCGCTCGGACGCAACAGACACATCCAAGGTCAGAAAGCGTCGGCTGGACGCAAAGAAGGCGTGCCAGAGCGAACTCCCGTTGACGTCATGTAAAGGTCCGCGCCGCCGGAGCGGATCTCCTTCAGGTGGCTCCGGTCTGACCACGTCAGCACCGAGATCGGCGAGCAATTTCGGGCCGTAAATACCACGTTCATCAGTCAGGTCGAGCACTCGTACGCCGGAGAGCGGGCCTGCAGACATCGAATGACTCCTTGCCTTGGGTTGTCGGTCAGTTACCTACACTATCCCGGTGCCACGAGTTCAATTGCAAGACCGGCAATCATGAAAGGTGCATCCTCCCGACTGATGCCGAATTGGAATCCATGCGAAACTGAGAACATCGATCTTCGAGGCGCCTATCGTGCATCGCTCCTGGGTTTTCAAAGCCATTGCCGCTATCGACGCCGACTTCCAGCGCAGCGCCGACACCCACATGATTCGTGTGGTTATTCCGGGCAGTTCGTCCACACCGTTTTATCTAAAGGATGAGTCAACACATCCCAGTGGCAGTCTCAAACACCGCCTCGCTCGTTCACTTTTTCTCTATGGGCTGTGCAACGGCTGGATTCGCGAGGGTACTACGGTCGTTGAAGCGTCCTCCGGCAACACCGCAGCCTCCGAGGCCTACTTCGCGCGACTGCTCGGATTACCTTTCATCGCAGTTGTGCCAGCCAGCACGTCACAACAGAAAATCGATCAGATCGAATTCTATGGCGGTCGTTGCCATCAAGTGACCGATGCCGGCGTCATCATCACGGAGAGCGAACGACTTGCACGGGAGTGCGGTGGTCACTTCATGAATCAATTCACATTCGCGGAACGCGCGACGGATTGGCGCGGGAACAACAACATTGCCGAGAGTCTGTTTGCACAGATGCGCCTGGAGGCCCAGCCAGAACCTGCATGGGTGGTGGTCGGCGCCGGTACGGGCGGTACCTCAGCGACCATCGGGCGTTTCATCCACTATCACCGACACTCGACTCGACTGTGCGTGGTTGATCCTGATGACTCCGCGCTGTTTGATTTCTACCAGCATCGACGGCCCGATACCGTAGCCCGCGGATCACGCATCGAGGGGATCGGGCGCCCAAACATCCCAGGCTCTTTCATGCCAGACATCGTCGACCGAATGCTGCGAGTCCCGGATCGGTGGAGCATCGCTGCCATGTTGTTCCTGGAGCGCGTACTCGGCCGTCGCTGCGGCGCATCTACAGGCACTAATCTCATTGGCGCCATCGAACTGGCAAGTCAAATGAAGCAGACC
>CAMDVY010000334.1 GCA_945878745.1 Klebsiella pneumoniae
CTATGATCGAGGAACGCTGCTCTTCAAGCAGCCCATTCAGTCCCAGGATGATGAATTCAATCCAGTGTTCATCGAGGTTGGATACGACGTTGTCAGTCAGTCTGACGGCAAGGATGTGGTGATAGGCACCCGAGCGACAGTGCAACTGGATGATCGCGACAGCGAATTGGGAGTGACCATCCTCCGTGACACTGCAGGCGGCGCAAATCTGGAACTGAACGCTATCGACCTGCATATGCAATTCACTCCGGAAACACACCTTCAACTGGAAGTTGCACAGAGCAATGGCGAACGTACCGGGCCTGCTGAAGCGGTTATCGCTGCTGTTCAATACCGTGGCGAAAAGGCGGCAGGCGAGTTGTATTACCGAGAGCAGGACCTGCTGTTCGGTGCGGGACTTGCACCGGCAACCGAGGCTGATACTCGCAAGTACGGCATCGAAGGTGAATACCGCGCAAATGACAACCTGAGTTTCCGTGGCGAGGTGTTTAGACAGGCGACGATGCAACAAGGCGGTACACGTGATGTCGCCAGCGTCGAGTCACGTTACAGCGTTGGCAGCATGAACATGCGCGGAGTCTTGGGGTCGGTGCAGGAAGAAACCGTGGCTGGAGACTCCAGATCTGCGCAATTGGTGGGCGTGGGCGTTTCAAGGGGATTCCTTGATGGTCGCCTCGGCTTGCGTGCCGATTCCGAATTCAGCCTTTCTTCAGGCGCAGGCAGCGATGACTATCCCGATCGAACGCTGCTTGGTGCCGAAATGGCGGTCACGCCAGAAGTGACGTTGTTACTTGAACAGGAAATGGCCGCCACCGGGGCTGCAGACTCCAGGCATACACGAGTTGGCGTGCGTGCTCGTCCATGGACTGGCAACAGCGTTGAATCGTGGATCGGACAAGAGATGACCGAGCAAGGAGCGCGCCTGTTTTCGAACACCGGTCTGGTTCAGCAGTGGCAAGTCAATCAACATTGGCTGGTTGATGCAGGCTTTGATCAGGTGCAGACGCTGAATGGTGTCACCACAGCCGGGCAGTCGGCGCCGTCAACCTTCAATCCGGCGGCCCCCCCTGTTCTGGGCAATCAGAACGGTGACTTCACGGCCTGGTTTGCAGGTGCAACCATGCGACGTAACGAGTGGCATGTCAGTGCGCGGCTGGAGAGACACACCGGTGATCAGGTGAGCAAGTGGAATGGGTTGTTCGGTGCAGCACGCCAGTTGTCGGAAGGCAAGTCAGTTTCTGCCAGTGTCGGTTATCTGCTGGAAGAGTTGCCTGAAGGCGGAGACAGTCATTTGGCTGAAGCACGCATTGGCGCAGCCTGGCGCCCTGATGACAGTCCCTGGTCTGTCTTCAATCGGCTGGACCTCAATATTGCGCAATCGAGAGGTGGCGCCCTCGACACGCGCTCGCGTTCGATTACTGAGAACATTCACCTGAACTGGCAGCATGATCGCCATGAGGTCGGGCTGGTGGGAGGATTGCGCTTTGCCAACGGGCGGTTCGATGCCGATAGCCATGATGGATTGACCGCGCTGGCCGGCGCCCAGTATCGGTTTGACCTGAATTCGCGCTGGGACGCAGGTGCCCAGGTCAGGATCCGTCGCAGCATGACTGCCGGTGTCGATGAACTAAGTGCAGGCGTGGAAGTTGGCCGCACATTTGCGCGGCAGGCCTGGGTATCGCTCGGTTACAATTTCGCTGGTTTTTCGGACGATGATTTTGTTGGTGCTCAATACAGTGACCAGGGACCTTATTTGAAGTTTCGCATGCGATTCGACCAACGCAACGTGGAACGATTCCTGGCTTTTGTAGGCATGGATGCGCGTCCGTCAGATGCGACGCCGAAGCGCCAGCGGTATTGACGCCTCAGGCTTATCATCGACGCGTCACACCCCGTTGGAACGTTCTCCCGAACGCGAGATCGATTCTGATCGCGATCAGGAGATCGCTCCTACGCTGTTTCGATGCGCCACCGGCTGTGCATGCTCCTGACCACGGTATTGCTTCCGATCGCGATCAGGAGATCGCTCCTACGCTGTTTCGACGGGTCACGTTCTGTAGGAGCGTTCTCCCGAACGCGATATCGGCATCAGGAGATCGTTTGCATCGCAAGCTTTGTGGCTGCCGGTTGCCGCCAAGGGGATCGATTGAGTAAGGTGCCGTTCGCTCCCAGAGGTACCCTTCGATGAAAAGTCTCCACGCGCCTCTCTACGCGCCTCTCTACACGCCCATCGCGTCGACAATCCTGACGGTGGCACTGACTGCGGCTACCGCACTCATGCCACTGCCTGCAGTGTCGGCTGAATCCAGCGCTGCGACCATTGAAGAGGTTGTGGTGGTCGCCGGTTCCCTGGAGTCCAAGGCGGGGCGTGGGACATCGTTTTCTGCCCTTGATTCGACGGCAATTGATCGCATCAGACCGACGCACCCCGCTGAAGTCCTGGCGCAGATTCCCGGCGTGTGGATTACTCGAGGTTCCGGCCAGGAACATCTGACTGCCATCCGGTCAGCAACGCTGACTGGCGCGGGTTCCTGTGGCGCTTTCCTGTTTCTTGAAGACGGCATTCCCATCCGACCGACCGGCTTTTGCAACGTCAACAATCTCTTCGAGATGAACATCGAACAGGCCAGTGCCGTTGAGGTATGGCGTGGTCCCGGCAGTGCGGTGCTGGGCGGCAACGCCATGAAGGGCGCGATCAATGTCATCACTCGAATGCCCGAGACAACCCGCATCGGCGTGGAAGGTGGCTCTTACGGGCATGCTCAGCTTCGGTTTGAAACTCGTACCGAACTGGGCAGTTTTGACTGGGGAGTCACCGCCAATGCCACGCGTAGCGACGGTTATCAGTCACAGACTGGCTACGAACAGTACAAACTGAATTCGGTGTTGGAAGGCTTGTTGGGCGGTTGGGACATGCGTGCGACGCTGTCCGGCACCGTACTGCACCAGGAAACGGCCGGTTTCGTAGTCGGCACCGATGCCTATGAAAATGGCAGGTTGCGAAAATCGAATCCGAATCCGGAGGCGTATCGTGATGCGTGGTCCGGTCGCCTGGCGGTGCAGTTCAGTCGCGACGCGTGGACGGTTACACCGTATGTGCGTCGCAGCCAGATGAACTTCATTCAGCATTTCCTGGTGGGTAAGCCTTTGGAAGACAACGATCAGACCAGCGCCGGTGTGATGGTCGGGCATCGTTTCGAGACCGATGCGTTGACGCTCAACAGTGGTCTGCAGCTGGAGGGGTTTCGAGGTGGCTTGCGCGAATTCCAGCGTTCGGCATCCATCGGTTCTGCCTTCATCGTCGCCACCCGTCCAGTCGGACTGCACTATGACTATGAAGTGGATGGCCGAAGTGCGGCAGGCTTCTATGATCTCGATCTGGCCATTGGCGAGCGCTGGCACCTGTTGCACAGCGGGCGTGTTGAATGGCAGAAGTTCGACTATGACAACAAGGCGCTGGACGGCAACACACGTGACGATGGGCGGCCGTGTGGTTTTGGTGGCTGTCTGTACATACGCCCCGGAGATCGCAAGGATCGCTATACGGATCTGGCCGGACGGCTGGGCGTGGCATTTGATCTGTCTGCGGACCAACAGTTGTACGCCACTGTCGGCAGCGGCTTTCGTCCACCCCAGGCGGTGGAGCTGTATCGCCTGCAATCCGGTCAGCAGGTTGCGGATTTGAAGAGTGAAGAACTGATCTCGGTCGAAGCCGGCTACAAATCAAGTTGGCTGCAAGTCGCGGCATTCTCGGACCGAACCCGCGACGTGATTCTACGCGATTCCAGTGGGTTCAATATCAGCGAAGGTCGCACCAAGTCGCTTGGTGTCGAGCTGTCGTCGGATTACGTCGCCGGCAAGAGTGACTTCTCAGCGTCGCTCAACTGGGCGAAGCATCAATACGACTTTGATCGAGCACTGGGTGGCGGAGAGACGATTCAGAAGGGTGATGACGTCGATACAGCGCCCCGGTTTTTGGGTTATCTGCGCTGGGGCTATCAGATTACCGAATCTCTGCATCAGGCACTGGACGTCAACTGGGTGGATGACTACTTCACCAACGCGAATAACACCCGCAAGTACGAAGGCAATCTGGTGGTGAACTGGCGTGGTGACTGGCAGGCGAGCCCGGCGCTGCGAGTCTTTGCACGCATCATCAACGTCACCAACGATCGGTACGCGGATCGCGCAGACTTTGCGTTTGGCAATGATCGATATTTCATTGCGATGCCGCGGCAGTTCTACGTTGGCGTGGACTACACTTTAAATTGATGAACGATTCAGCTACCCCTCTGCTCAGCAAAGTCAACGCCCAGGTCGCGCCGCGCGGCACGCTGGAAGTGCTGTCGCAACTTGAAGTGTCTG
>CAMDVY010000335.1 GCA_945878745.1 Klebsiella pneumoniae
GAGCCAGAGGACCGTCTGAGCGTCCCTCCTCTGCAAGGGTGACCAGCAGAGGCGCAGGGCGTGCATAGACCTGTTGCACACCCAGTTTCAGCAGTGCTCGGTTGTAGGCCCCTTCACGCACCGTCCCTTCGGTCGCAAGAATGGCGACGCTGCCACCCTTGGCCGCGACACTCGCCGCCAGCGCACCGGGTTCAATCACACCAAAAACGGGTAACGGTGCGAACTCGGCCGTCAGCTGTGGCAGTGCAGCGGCGGATGCCGTGTTACATGCAACCACCAGTGCCTTGATGCCAAGCTCGACCAGATGCGTTGCTGCACGCACCGCATAACGTCGAACCGTATCGGCGCTCTTTGTGCCATAAGGAAGTCGAGCGGTATCACCAAGGAAAATGAAAGTTTCGCGCGGCATTGCACGTTGCAACGCTGCGAGCACCGTGAGTCCGCCCATACCTGAATCAAACACACCAATCGGCAGATCGGTGTCGGAAACATTCAACAATCAGCGCGCCTTGCGAAACCAGCTGCCCATCTTAGTCGTCGGTTCAGTTTTTGCAGCTTTTTGTTCAACCGTCGCAGGTTCGCTCCGGTCGCGAAGCGCCTTGAGCTTTTTGCCTATGAGAACGTCTTCCTTGCGCTGTTTCTTCTGCGCCTGCTCGATGTCGAGCCCGCATTTCGCACAGAAATCGGCGAGCAACTGCAGGTGACTGCACCGAGGACACTCGACATGCGCGGCAGTGAGATCCTGCACCGTCTTGTCTCGACCGATGTCGTCGAACTTGAAGAGGCTGGAGGACGATGGTTTGGCGGTGTAGTCCTTGACACGACACACCGCACCCAAGGCGGTAAGGATGGCGACCAGGGACTGCGCTTCAGCGGCGGAAAGCTGGCTCTTGAGGACAACCGTGCGACCGGAAAAGAGCTGCTTGGCCTTGCGCGCATCGATGCCGAGTGTGCGCTGCAACCCGAGCATGACCGAGTCGGGCTTTGAGCCGTGGGCGATTTCACCACTGAAGAGTACGTGGAAGTTGGTCATGGTCCGCTATCCTTGGTTGATCGGGGGCGTCCATGCACCGACAGCAGGATGTTGTGTCATCTGCCTGTCTGCGGGAGGTCCGTTTTGTTTCAACCCAATGTCAGTAGCGCCCGGTCCTTGCGCAGGTATCGGGAAAACCTGACCGAGAGCTGAAACCCGCTGCATCGACCAGATCATACGTGGCGTCTTTCGCTCCAGATGTGACGTCTATCTCGCTCGCGAAAGACTTGCGCTCGCAAGCGTTGCGCCCTGGCGCCGATTCAGTTGCACGGCAACCCTGCGGTTCACGTCATTGGCAGCAGCCGTAGCAGTTGAATCAAGGGGATACAGGGAGCCGTGGAACCGCACCGTCATCATCCCGCGCGGAACGCCCCTGCGGACCAAATGATCAGCTACCAGACGTGCGTGCTGCTCGGACAGCTTGAGATTTGTCTTCTCGTTGCCGACCTTGTCCGTATGGCCATCGATGAGGATGCCGGTCATCGAGCGATCGGCCAGAACATAACTGGCAACCAGATCGAGGTGAGCGCGATCCGCCGCCGTCAACGACCGCTGGCCAGAACCAAACCGGATGGTTGACTTCGACACATCGGCGTAATTGGCCGGCATGGTCCACTGATGACACGCCAGCAACGCGGCGTAGCCAGGACCGAATCGCAGTGGCGAAATCGTCGCCGCGACCACAGCTTCGTCACTGCCGTATCGCGCCGGATGGGCCAGTTTGATAGCCCTTCCTTGCCTCAGATCCATGAGCAGTGTCGTAGCTACCGGTTCCTCAGCCGATATCAAACCACCATCAATATGCTGCAGATGACCACGCTCCTGGACGTCGGGCCAGGCTGAATGCCATTCCGGCGCTTGTGCAACGGCCATGATTTCGCCGGAGCCAAACAGGTCGCGGCTGGAAGCCAGCTCAAATCGCAGGCCAAGACCCGGAGAACCGAGGAATCGCGCGGTGCCATACCCGGGAATTTCCTGAGTCAGGACACACTGGTTCTTTGCGCTCGAGAAGGTCCACTCTGCGTTGAAGCCGGCGCCAAACTGCAGTGCCATGACGTCCAGGCTGCACATCACCAGACACAGTCCGACAGCTACCGCAGACAACGGACCGTTATTCCCGGGGTTGCCAGGAGCGTGTTTTCTCATCAGACAGGTGAGCGACGACGGCATGCTGGCGTTCTACTTTCGATTCTGTCCGGGGGCACGCTCTTTATCGGCAGGCACGAACCCCGCTTGAGGCGTGTTATCGTGAGCCCATGTCCATGAATAAACGTTTTCGCGGGTTTTTACCCGTGGTTGCCGATATTGAAACTGGCGGCTTCAATTCGGCCATCAACCCGATACTCGAACTCGCCTGTGTGATCCTGACCTGGGAAAACAATCGATTGCGGCCGCTGAGCAGCCACCGGTGGGCGGTAACACCATTCCACGGATCAAGCATTGAACCTGCTTCACTGAAATTCACAGGCATCAATCTGCAGGATCCCAACCGGCGCGCGGTGTCCGAGGCAGAAGCCGTCAAGGCGCTGTTTCGCGAAGTCAGAGAGCAGATGAAGGAAACCGATTGCCATCGCGCGATTCTGGTTGCCCACAATGCCGCCTTTGATCGTGAGTTCCTGATGCGCGCTGCAGACCGCAACAACGTGAAGCGAAATCCCTTTCACCCGTTTACAACGATTGATACGGCGTCGCTGTCGGCGGTCGCCTATGGACACACCGTACTGCGGGAAGCCTGCGCACGCGCAGGTATCGAGTTTGACATCAACCAGGCGCATGGCGCCCTGTACGATGCCGACAGAACAGCTCAGTTGTTCTGTCGCATCGTTAATTCAACACCGATCGTGATGGAGGACTGATCTGCTCAGCAGCCAGTCCATCCGCTAGCGCCTGCGGCTCTATTCGCCCGCGTCAGCCGCTTGGCGCACCAGAGGCTCAAGCTCACCGGCTTCGTGCATCTCGGTGATGATGTCACAACCACCAACCAACTCGCCGCCAACAAACAGCTGGGGAAACGTTGGCCAGTCGGAGTAGCTCGGCAGCGTCGCGCGGATTTCCGGATTGGAGAGGATGTCGACGTAAGCAAACCGTTGACCACAGGCGATCAACGCCTGAACGGTCCGCGCCGAAAAGCCACATTGAGGCATCTGCGGCGAGCCTTTCATATACAGAATGATCGGATTGTCTTCAATCTGCTGCTTGATGGTGTCCAGAACTGTTGCTTCTGCCATATGGCACCTTTGATCCAGAAGTGAAACTCCCTCATTCTAGCCCAGGAGTCTGCGCGGCAGAAGATCGACGGGCTGCGGCGGCGCCACTTCGGCCCGCTTTTCCGTTCGTTTTCGTTGCATAGCGCCCACTATGCGTCTCAAACGAACGAAAAATCGGTCTCGAATTGACACTCGCCTCGCTGCGCCGCTTTCTGCCGCGCAGACTCCTAGACAATGCGAACCCCTACAACGTTTTCTGTATGAGCTCATGACGACATTCGATTTTGATACCGTCGTTGATCGACGCCCAACCTCAAGCTCCAAGTGGAACAAGTATCCACCTGAAATACTGCCCTTCTGGGTTGCCGACATGGATTTCAAGGCGCCGGATTTCATTCTTGAAGGCCTCCAGGATCGCATCAGACACGGCATCATCGGCTATACCGTGACCCCGCCCAGTCTTGAGGCTTCATTCTGTGAGTGGCTGGCGCGGCTATACGGCTGGACCATTGATCCGCAGTGGCTGGTCTGGCTACCCGGTGTGGTGACCGGGTTCAACCTTGCGGCACGGGCGGCGATCCCGCCGGGGGACGGCATACTCATACCAAAGCCGGTCTACTATCCCTTTCTGGATGTTCCCGCCAACTCTGGCGGTCGCGCATTGCTCAGCGACCTCATTCTCGAGCGAGACAAGTGGGTGATGGATTTCGACGACCTCGACTCAAAGGCCAGGGGTGCGTCGCTGTTCATGCTCTGCAATCCACAGAACCCGACAGGTCGGGTTTACTCGAGGCAGGAGCTCACCCAGGTTGCACAACTGTGCCTGCGCCATGACCTGATCCTGATGTCAGACGAAATTCACTGTCCGCTGGTACTGGACGAATCTCTGACACATATCCCTGTCGCTCCCCTGATTCCGGAACTGCTCGACCGGAGCATCACCCTGTTTTCACCGACCAAGGCATACAACATTCCCGGCCTTGGCTGCGCGGTTGCCGTCGTCCCTGACAGCACGCTTCGAGCGCGCTTTGTCGCGGCGCGTGGCGGGATCGTGTCCGGTGTCGGCCCGCTGGCGTATCTCGCCAGCGAACTGGCATGGCTGGATCA
>CAMDVY010000336.1 GCA_945878745.1 Klebsiella pneumoniae
CAGCCAGGCGGCAGTGTCCCGGCGAAAGGTTTCGATATCAGCCACGTCGTACTCCTTTGATTGCGCGTCGATTTTAATTGAAGCAGTGCCGGGGTTATAGTCGAGAGCCTTTTTTGATGAGACTGGCATGAGCGATTGGGACGGGCGGACCTTCCGCAACACCATGGGGCAATTCTGCACGGGCGTCGTCATCGCCACTGGCGCACTGCGCGGCGAACCGGCGGGATTTGCGGCTCAGTCCTTTGTATCGCTGTCGCTTGATCCACCGCTGATTGGTCTGTGTCCCGGCAAAAGCAGTTCAAGCTGGCCGAAACTGCGCGACTCCGGCAAGTTCTGCATCAACGTTTTGGCTTCTGATCAAAAAGCCGTCTGCGACATCATGGCCAAGACCGGCATCGACAAGTTCGCAGCCCTCAACTGGCGGGCGGGGAAAACCGGCTCACCCATTCTCGATGGGGTGATCGCCTATATCGATTGTGAGCTGGAAGCCGAGCATGACGCGGGCGATCACACCATCGCCATCGGCCGCGTGGTGGATCTGGCGGTGTGTGCGCCGGAGAAGTCGCCGCTGCTGTTTTTTCAGGGGAAATACGGAAATTTTGGGGAGGGTGGGGTTTAGGTTGGCGCCTGGTCTGGTTGGGCTATAGCGGTCTCCCGACCGCGAACCCACTACGCTGCGTGACGCAAACTACGCGCTGATCTCCTCCAGCACCTCCCAATGCAGATCCCCGAACTTGCCGTTCGGATTCACCGGCTGAATGCACACATGATCGGCACCGGCATCCAGGTGCTCTTGAATCCGCGCCTTGATCCGGTCCGCATTGCCCCACGCAAACGTTGCGTCGATGAACTTGTCAGAACCGCCGTTTTCAAGGTCCGCTTCGGAGAGCCCCATTCGCAGCCAGTTGTTGCGGTAGTTGGGCAGGCCCAGATAAATCGATGCAATCGGTCGCGCCAGTTTGCGCGCCGTGGCTGCGTCATCACACAGCACAACTTTTTGCTCGACACACAGCAAAGGTCCTTTGCCCATGACTCTTCGCGCCATGGCCGTGTGATCGGGTGAGCTGAAATACGGATGCGCGCCCTGGGCTTTGCTGGCTGCAAGTTCGAGCATCTTGGGTCCGAGCGCTGCAATCACGGTCTTTGGCTGTTCGGCCGGTCGCACGCCTTGATAAGGTGACGCCGCCATCTTCTCGAGGTAGGCGCGCATGGTGGGTACCGGCGGTCCGTACTGCAGACCACGCACACCTTCGACCATGGGTTTGTGGGAAACACCGAGTCCAAGCAGGAAACGTCCGCCAGACTGTTCAGCGAGTGCCATTTGACCAGCGAGAGTGACCCCTGGCTCGCGGTGATAGATGTTGGCGATGCCGGTGGCGAGATTGAGTGTCTTCGTATTGGCGAGCAACCAGCTCGCAGTCACGAAGGGATGTTTGCCAACCGTCTCCGGAATCCAGAGTGTCTTGTAACCAATCTTTTCGATGCGCTGGGCGGTAGCCGCTGCCTGTGGTGCGGAGAGTCCGTCGAGGAAGTACCACACGCCGAGTTTGCCGAGGTCCATGTTCATTGCTCCCTATTTGCCAGTGAAAACGCCGGGGCGTCGTTCTGCAACCGAGCGGATGCCTTCGTCCGCATCCCTGGTTGCGCGTAGCCATTTCTGCTCGGAGAGTTCGTGTTCTGTCGCCTTGATCACTGCGTCAGACAACCCCTGGCGCATCGTTGCGCGAACCGACATCACTGCCAGCGGCGCGTTTTCGGCGATTTCGGCGGCGAGCGCAAAGGCGGCCGATTTCAGCTGTTCGTGTTCGACAACCTGATCAACCAGACCCATGGCCAGCGCCTCATCAGCCTTCACTCGACGACCGGTTAGCAGCATGTTGTTGGCCGCTTGTTGACCGATGAGACGGGGCAATGTCACCGAGATCCCGAATCCCTGGTGGATTCCGAGCTTGACGAAATTTGCACCGAAGCGGGCTTCAGTTGATGCAACCCGGAAATCCGGTACCAGGGCAAGGCCAAAACCACCACCGATTGCTGCACCATTGATGGCGCCGACAATGGGTTTTTTGTTGTCAAACAGCCGCGCGGCCTCGCGATAGAGTTTTCCGGTGGTGTTCCGGAAGCCTTCCTCGGTAAAATCCTGACTCCCCGACCCGTCCGACTGACCCGTTCCGAAATTTGCACCGGCACAAAATGACTTGCCATTGGAGGCAAGAATGATCGCCCTGCAATTGGAGTCCTGGTCGAGCGCATCGAAAGCATCTGCGATCTGGCCGATCAAGCTATAGTCAAAGAAGTTATGGGGTGGTCGCTGGATTTCGACCGTAGCCACAAACTTGACCAGTGTTACCGTGATATCGGCATTGCCGCTCATCAGGAATGTCCCCCGCAAGAAGAAATGAATGGATTCGACGGATACTAACAGCAAAGACGACAAGCCTCACGACACCAAGGGTCAGCGAGCGAGCATCTGGCAGCTGGCACTGCCGTCGATGCTGGGCAATCTTTCCTACACGATTGTCGGCATGGTGCAGACCAAGTTTG
This sequence comes from Klebsiella pneumoniae, assembly GCA_945878745.1. GTDB lineage: Bacteria > Pseudomonadota > Gammaproteobacteria > Pseudomonadales > Azotimanducaceae > SYFY01. The sequence goes on from CAMDVY010000336.1 coordinate 2,545, forward strand.
TCGGCGATCTGGGCACGCAGGCGATTGCTGCCGTCGGCGCGGGGCAGCGGGTATTTTTTGCCATTCAGGCCATTCTCATGGCGCTCAGTGCCGGGACTACTGCGCTGGTTGCACGAGCCTGGGGGGCCGGAGATTACGAAGAAGCCAGTCGCGTGACGATGGCTTCGCTGGCGCTGGCGACGGTGCTGGCGATGATCATGTCTGCGGCAGGGCTGATTTTCGCGGACGACATGGCTTCGGCCTATGGTCTGGATGCCAAGACGCTGGCGCTCGCGGCGGAGTACATCCGGTGGCTGTGTGTGTTCAACATCGCCTTTGCAGCAAACTTCATTCTTGGCGCTGCACTGCGAGCTTCAGGGGATGCGTGGACGCCGTTGTGGACCGGTTTCGGAATCAACCTGGTGAACCTGCCCCTGCTGTACGTTCTGGTGTACGGTAAATTCGGTTTTCCAGAGCTCGGTGCGAGTGGGGCCGCGGTAGCGGGTGGATTTGCATTCGGGCTCGGCGGCCTCGTATTGCTCTGGCTGTGGATCAAACAGAAATTTCGGGTCCGCCACGTGAAGGGCGGCTGGTGGCGCAAAGAGCGACTCAAGCGTCTGGTCGATATCGGCTACCCCGCAGCCATCGAGCAAGCTGTCTTTCAGATTGGTTTTTTCATCTTCCTCATGCTGATTGGACGCTACTACGGGACTGAGGCTTTTGCGGCGTACAACATCGGCGCCAATTTGCTGATGGTGTGCATGACCGTGGGTTTCGGATTTTCCATTGCCGGTTCCACGCTTGTGGGACAGGCGATTGGTGCAGGAGATCATGCGGGTGCGATGCGTACCGGTTGGCGAGCGATGTGGCTGGCAATTCTGTTCATGGGTTTGCTCGGTGGAGTGATCGTGTTCTTCGCCCGCGAACTGGCAGGCTTTTTCCTGAACGACGCACCCAAGACGATTGAATACACGGTTCAGTTCACTCGCCTGCTCGGTGCCATGATGCCGCTGATGGCCATCGACTTTGCGATTGGGGGTGCGTTGCGCGGCGCGGGTGATACCCGCTTCCCGCTGATGGCCACATTCGCCGGTCTGATTGGAATGCGCTGTGGTCTGGCCATCGTTGCCACCTGGCTTGGCCTTCCGGTGGTATGGGTCTATGCCGCACTGGTCGGCGATTACGTCCTCAAGGGAGTATTGCTGGTCTGGCGATTCCACGGTGGCCGCTGGAAGACGGTGATGAAGCCGTATTAGAGGTGGTCTGATTTAGCAGACCTTCCGTAGAAAGAAATTAACGCTCAGGTGGATCTTGGTCCGCGGATGAATCGTTGGTCCGCTTGTTGTCGCCGCGTCCCACGGCATCAACCACTTCGAAGATCAGACCCGATAGCGGCGCGACACGGGTGACGCGAAATATGAGGCCTCTGCTCGACATGGGTCTGACCCGTCTGACTTCGCGCAATCGCCGCATGAAAATACCGACTGTGGTGATGCGGGCGAGCCCGGAAATGATGAATACACCGTACACGGGCGTCAGCCAGCTGGAGGTTTCTCCGCCGATTGAGATGTCCTTTGGCAGGTGAGTGCCGAGCCAGGCTCCGATCAGCGCGCCGGTGAACGTGCCAGTGGCTGCCACCACGTTGTGCGCGGCCATCAGCGTGACACGTCGTTCGCTCGGCGTCAGATCGTAGACCGTATTGCCTGCGCTCAGCGTGAATCCGGCCCAGACCAGCCCCGACACCGCCTGTACGACCAACAGGTAGTAATAGTTGGTGGATAGCACCCACAGCGCCGGCATGATGGGGATGATCAGGCCGGTAGT
>CAMDVY010000337.1 GCA_945878745.1 Klebsiella pneumoniae
CAGCTCAGGACGCAATCGTCCAAACAGGCAAGTGAAGTAGCCAATATTGCAGCCCACGTCGACAAGTCCGTGCACGTGCGGCGCCAGGCTTCGAAAGAGGTTTGTCGTCGTTGGCTCAAACACACCGTGCACAAAAATGGCATTGTCCACGGAGTCGCCAAGAATCGTTTCCATGGTCACGCCAGCCGTTGTCTGCGAGATGTGCGTTTCACCGCGCCGCGCGCGACAGAATTTGCGAAACGCAGACCTGCGCAGCGCCCTGCCCCAACCGGACCTGGCGTACCACAGCAGAAGCTTTCCCATCATCAATAGCGCCTTTCACCAACTTCGCCTGGCATTCTATGCGAAAGAGATCGCGGTCGGAGACCGCTCCTACAGGTGTCAAACTGCCAATGATAGTAGGAGCGATCTCCTGATCGCGATCTTCAGTGATCCAGACACATGGGGTCGACAGATCTTTCAAGGCCCGCGAAATCCGTGAACAGACTTGCTCGCAGCTATGACATTCCTGCACACACAGGTTTGCTGGATTAGCGGCCGACGACAATTCAAAGGCCAAGCAATCGACAAGGTCTTTCGTGCGCGCTTCATTGCCAGACTGAGGCGAGGCGACGAGATGTCCGCCGCTACTCTCTGTCACGCAGCAGACTGATAAAGGAACTCAGGGGCGAAGTCGCCTCCGTTCGGCCACACGACTGTTCCTAGTTCATGATCGACTTTAAACAACTTGAATAGTGCAAGATCATTAAGCGGCTCAAACACCTCCCCCCATAGTTCAGAAGCAAGGTCGATATCTCCGACCTTTCCATCAGAGAAGGTTAGCCTCAGCCTGTATTTTTCGATGTATTCAGCAGTTTTGAGGATCGGGATCATGGGATCACTCCAAAGGCGCTACCTTGAGCAGAGGCTTGCGTTTACCAGCGAGCTCCCAATTTATCATGAGTTCTGAGCGGCGCATCGCGACCCATTCCAAAACCAGCGACCCAACGCTCTTTGGAAACGAGCCGGATAGAACCTGTCCAGTTTGTATGTCCACCCGGATTTTCAGGTCGCCATATCTTGCATGGAAATGCGGTGGCGCATGATCGTTGTAGAACGTCGTTAGCGCCTTTCAACAACTTCGCCTGGCATTCTATGCGAAAGAGATCGCGGTCGGAGACCGCTTACAGGTGTCAATGTGCCAATGATTGCAGGAGCGATCTCCTGATCGCGATTTCCAGACCTCTCTTATTCGCGATCCGCAGGATCGGCCTCTTGACCGCGAAATCGCCTCCCAGCCTCGTTATGATTGACCCATGACCACACTCATCGAACGACCTTGCACCATCTGCGGAGCCAATGATCACCGCCTGCTCATGGCCGAGGGCGAATCCGGCTACCGCGAATGCCGACAGTGTGGAGCCATCTTCACATCACCGATGGCTGCGCACTATGAAGACGTAAATGAAGCCGCCTACGAAGCGGCCATCACGCGTTATGCCGCCAAGATCGACGCAAAACTCGATGTGAACATGCGTACGCTCAAACCCTTCGACAAGTACCGGCAGCGAAACACCTTTCTCGAACTGGGCTGCAACGCAGGCGCGACGCTGGTGGCGGCCGAGAAACTGGGCTGGCAGGTGACCGGCGTTGATATCTCTCGGGCTGCCACCGCCTACGCGCGCGAACAGCGGGGATTGAACGCAATCACCGGTACCCTCGAGCAGGCTGCACTTCCCGCAGATCATTTTGATGTCATCTACTCAAACGCTGTCCTCGAACACATCGAACATCCACTGCAGACCATGCAGGAAGCGCGGCGCATCCTGCGGCCGGGCGGCGCCTTTTTCGCCGACACCGTGAATTGGGACAGTTACACCCAGCGATTTCTCGGTCATCACTGGCGATATCTGGAACCATTGCACCACGTTCAGCTCTACACGCCATCCAACGTGCGCGAACTTGCCAGAAGAAGCGGTTTCACCGTTGAGCGGGTGTGGACCACCGGCATCCGGCTCAGTGACCACAAACCTGGCCTCGAGTATCAGGCACCGGCCTGGCTGCGGGCTTGCAAAGGAATGCTGTCGCTGGCTACCCGGTTCACCCACAAAGGTGATTCAATCAAGTTCCTCCTGCGCAAGGCAGAGTGACCAGTACTATCAACAACATCATGAACAACACCATGGATGAAACAGACAGGACCATGCAGAACAGGGAATGGACCGACTACCTGATCGACTCGCTGGAGGTCGATGAAGACACCAGTCCGCTCTTCAATCCGCAACCGCATGCGGATGGCGATCCAATTACCCGTGAACTCATCAGGCGGTACTTTCGCGACAACGTCTATCCGTTTGCAGAACGTCTATCCATCAAACACTACTACCAGGAAAAACGCCTGCTGCAGATTGAACTGGTGAAGTTGCAGAACTGGGTCAAGGACAACGGACAGAAGATCGTCATCATCTTTGAAGGTCGTGATGCCGCCGGAAAGGGCAGCACGATCAAGCGGTTCATGGAATATCTCAATCCGCGCGGAGCCCGGGTAGTGGCGCTCGACAAACCCACCGTTGCAGAACAGGGGCAGTGGTACTTTCAGCGTTACATCGATCACCTGCCCACATCAGGGGAAATGGTCTTCTTCGATCGCTCCTGGTACAACCGCGCCGGCGTCGAGCGTGTCATGGGCTTCTGTACCCAGGAGGAGTACGACGAGTTTCTGCGCGAAGCACCACTCGTTGAGCAGATGCTGGTGCGCAGTGGCATCCACATCGTGAAGTTTTATCTGTCGGTCAGCCGTGAAGAACAGGCCAACCGCATGCGTGAACGTGCAGTCAACCCGCTCAAGCAGTGGAAACTGTCACCCATCGATCGCATCGCCCAGGAACGCTGGGACGATTACACGCTCGCGAAGGAAGCCAACTTCGACAAAACCGACACGTCCGAAGCGCCGTGGATCATCGTCAAGGCTGAAGACCAGATGCGTGCGCGCCTGGAATCCATGCGCCATGTCCTGGATCGCTTTGACTACACCGGCAAGGATCCAGGCGTCGCAAGGCCCGCTCATCAGTTGGTGCTTGCACCCTACTCAAGACTTCGCCAATTCGAGAGTGACTGAAACCATGACAAGCGCTGCGTGGGATATGGAAACGGATGTCGTCGTGCTCGGCTCAGGGGGTTCAGGCCTCATTGCGGCGCTGACGGCGGGTGATGCTGGCGCTCGCACCATGGTCTTGGAAAAATCGGCAATGGTCGGTGGCACAACAGCCATTTCCGGCGGCATTGTCTGGGTTCCCAACAATCCACACATGCGGCAACTCGGGCTGCAGGATTCACGAGCCGATGCCCTTGCCTACCTCGAATCACTATCCCTTGGCGTCATGGATATGGCGATGGCGGCAGCGTTCATCGATCAGGCGCCACTGATGATCGAATATCTGGAAGCGCACACGCCTGTTCACTTCCACGTCGCATCAGGGTACCCGGACTACCACCCTGAAAATCCGGGCGGCAAACCCGATGGTGGTCGATCGCTGGATCCGGATCTCTTCCCGTTTACACAACTCGGACCGTGGCAACATCGAATCCTCAACCGGGGTACCGATCTGCATCCCCAGGCGCCGGTGATTCCGTTGACGTTGAATGAATCCATGGGTCTGTCGCCGGTCGATGCCGGGATGTTCGCACAACGAAGCGAGCAGGATCAGCGCGGCATGGGACAGGCGCTGGTCGGCAGCCTGCTGCAGGGCTGTCTTGACAAAGGTGTCGACGTACGCACGGGCATCCGCGCCCGAGAGCTGATTCGCGATGGACAGAACGTGGTCGGTCTTCTTGCAGAACAGGGAGCCCAGACACTGCGCATACGCGCCCATCGCGGAGTAATTCTTGCGACCGGTGGTTTTGAGTGGAATCGGGAACTGGTCAGCGCGTTCCTGCGTGGTCCTCTGGATGGCCCGGCTTCGCCACCGACCAACGAAGGTGACGGTCTCTTGATGGCCATGGCCCTCGGCGCTGCGCTTGGGAACATGAGTGAAGCGTGGTGGATGCCGACGATTCCGATTCCCGATGATTCAATCGATGGTTATCCGCTGTTCCGACTTTGCCTGTCAGAGCGGACGCTACCGGGATCACTCATCGTCAACATGAAGGGACGCCGGTTCGCCAATGAAGCAGCCAACTACAACGACATCGGACGGGCCTTTCATACCTTCGATCCCACCCACTTTGCGTTCGAGAACAATCCGGCGTGGCTGCTCTTCGATAACGACTTCCTGCGCCGCTACCCCATCGCGGGTTTTGGTCCGAACACAGAAAAACCGGAGGGACTGATTCGATCGGCCAGCACGCTCGAAG
>CAMDVY010000338.1 GCA_945878745.1 Klebsiella pneumoniae
TCGGACCGAAGTACGGATTGACCGCAGCATTGCAGATCAGGATGTCGATCCGGCCGAGTTGGTTGAGAGTCTTGTCCACCAGCTGCTGGAGTTCCTCCTTGCGGCTGATGTTGGCGGGTATGGAGACTGCGCCGCCGGACTGTCCGTGCATCTCCTTGTTGATCGAGTCTGCAACCTCCTGGCAGGCATCCATCTTGCGACTGGAGATCACCACTTGCGCACCGTGCCTCGCCAGCTCTTCGGCGATGGCTCGACCGATGCCCTTGCTTGAGCCGGTAATCAACGCCACCTTGCCGGTCAGGTCAAACAGGCTGGAACTCATGCGGTGGCTCCCGATGTTGCGCGATGCTCAGTACACATTCAGCTATCCATTCCAACCGGCTTGTCGTCCACGATCTGATCGAGAAACTCTGACAAGCCATATCCTGTCTTGCCGTCGCATACATACTCGGTCATGCCTTCGGTGATGCGGGTGACCAGTTCTTCCCCGTCTGGCGAGTGGCGTCGATTGCGCAGAGGAATCAACGACTTCACGCGACCCGTGACGTTGTACTCCCGCTCATCGGTTTTCGCCCACACCTCAAGCGTCGTCTGGTTTTGATTGGCGTCGTATTGGGCAGAGATCCGCGCGTCGCGAATCATGATGTATTCGCCGTTACGCAGAACCATGCCACCTGCGTGCAGTTCTCCAGCCTTTCGGCAGACGATCGAGACCATCATGGCAAAGTCTTCATCAAACGCCATGGGCAGCCAGCGGTACCAGTAGATGCTCTGCCAGAAGCGGGGTCCCCAGGAGTGATCCCGCAAGCCCAGCCCCTGGATGGGGAAGCTTTCGGAGCCAACCTGGATCTGACCCTCACCGCGCATGTGCTGCTCATAGTGCCCGCGCGCAAATCCCTCATCGGCTTTCTGTGCGATGGGTGTGCCATCGTCATTCACAGGCTCACCACCAAACATCGGGGAAATGCCTGTGAAGCGCAGGTCTATGGACGCTTCGACGACGGGATTGTGCCGGAAGGCGGTCGACGGGTCCGCCATGTCCTGGGGGTTAGAAAGGATGCAGAGTTTTCCCCGGTAACGCAGTTCGAGGGTCTTGAAGGGCTCGACCACGGAAAACGTCATCCCGCCACCTTCGAAAGCGTTGTTGTCCCTGCGCTCGGGCCGCTTGAACATGAAGCCGACGCGTCCATCGGGCAGATAGATGCAGCAGGTCATTTCACCGCGACCTTCGTTCGGGCGGTTGGCGAGGCGAAACCAGCCGCCCAGGTTGTGCTGCTTGTCAAAAACGTTGAAGTACATGCTTTCGTTGAAATTGACCGCTGCTTCCAGCGGGTGCATGTACTCGTCCTGAGGGTCGAGGCGGACTTTGGTCATGGAGGCTCCTCCCAGAATTCTGGAAGGAGCAAGAGTAGCCGGTTTGGCGTTAGACGAGAACTTGCTGGAGTGCCAGAGGAGCGGACTGCCTGGCCCGGGCGGCACGTAACTTCGCGGTCAGCTCACGCGCTTGCTCAAGGCTATGGCCTTGCAGTTCATTTTTGGCAGCGCGGCTTTTCTGAAATGCCTGCAACTCGCTCATCTCCTCCTTGAACCGTCGCAATTGCAGATCCGCTTCTTCCGGTGAGGAATAAGGCCCTCGCTCGCCCTCGCGGGTGGTGAAGTACCAGGCACCATTGAGACTGATCACGCGCTTGCTGGCGCGGAAATAGCGCTTGTTGCTTTCGCGGGGATCTTCTACTCGCATGTCCTTTCTTCCTGTCCAGTGAATGCAAAACATTGAACCAGAAGCGGCGCGCGGGTGATGCGTCAGTGTTGTGGAGGGATGTAAGACCCAGCTCACAAAGCCGGCAAGTTGATTGCGAAACCAACAAATGCCTGTAGAGAAACCTGCAAGGTAGATTGCATGGCGTGAATCGATACCCCCAGTTCCGGTATAGTTCCGCCGCCCAATTACAGCTGGATAGTCCAAGTGCCCGCGTCAAGCATGGAAGAACTGGTTTCGCTCTCGAAGCGACGTGGTTTCATCTTTCAATCCAGCGATATCTATGGCGGATTGCAGGGGATTTACGACTACGGCCCGCTGGGCGTCGAGCTGAAAAACAACCTGAAAGCCGCCTGGTGGCGATCGATGGTGTACGAGCGTGATGATGTCGAAGGGCTCGATGCCGCCATCATCACCAATCCAAAAACCCTGCGTTATTCAGGCCACGAAGCCACGTTCTCTGATCCGCTGGTTGATTGTCGAACGTGCAAATCGCGCTGGCGCGCCGATCATCTGAAGGATGCCAAGTGCCCTGGCTGTGGTTCGAAAGATCTCACCGAACCTCGCCCCTTCAATCTGATGTTCAAGACGGGCATCGGCCCGGTGGATGATGGGTCCAGCTTTGCGTATCTGCGTCCAGAAACGGCGCAGGCGATCTTCACCAATTTCAAGAACGTGGTGGATTCGACCGCGCGTCGCCCGCCGTTTGGCATCGCGCAGATCGGTAAGGCCTTTCGCAACGAGATCACACCACGCAACTTCATCTTTCGTGTTCGTGAGTTCGAGCAGATGGAACTCGAGTTTTTTGTACCTCCCGGTGAAGATGAAGCCTGGCACCAGGTGTGGATCGAAGAGCGGCTCAGCTGGTGGGCACAACAAGGCGTTCCACGTGATCGACTGGAGCTGTTCTACGTGCCCGAAAAGGACCTGTCGCACTACTCGAAGGCCACCGTGGACGTGATGTACCGCTTCCCGCATGGCCTCGAAGAACTGGAGGGCATTGCCAATCGCACCGACTTTGACCTTGGCTCACATTCCAAAAACCAGAGCGAGCTGGATCTGCACGCCAAGGTGATGGACAACGTCGATTCCAATACCCGGCTCGCGATCCAGGACATCGAGTCGAAGAAGTGGATCGTGCCGTATGTCATCGAACCGTCTGCGGGCGTCGATCGCGGTGTGCTGGCGGTGATGAACGAAGCCTATCGCGTGGAAAAACTCGAGAACGGCACAGAACGCATCGTCATGGGCTTCAAACCACACCTGTCGCCAATCAAAGTGGCCGTGCTGCCACTCAAGCGCAACCACGAAGGCATCATGGCGAAGGCACGCGCCGTGAAGCAGTCACTGCAAAAACTCGGGCTTGGCCGCATCCTGTTTGAAGATACCGGCAACATCGGCAAGGGCTATCGTCGTCATGACGAGATTGGTACGCCGCTGTGTGTAACCGTCGACTTCGACACCATCGAAAAGGATGACACAGTCACCGTGCGCGACCGCGACACCATGTTGCAGGAGCGTATTGCAGTCAGCGATCTGGCTGGCTACGTGCAGGGTCGCCTGCAAGGCTGACCCTGTTCGCGCAGCAGGCGGGTTATTGCCTGAAGCCGCCGTCCTGTGATTTGAACCAATGATAGGTTGATCGCAGGCCGGCCTCGAATTCGATCTGGGGCGACCAGCCGAGGCCATTGATCAGCGTGGTATCGAGCAGCTTGCGCGGCGTCCCGTCCGGCTTGGTGGCGTCGAAAGCGAGTTCGCCCGGATATCCCACCACATCTTTCACCAGCGTGGCGAGTTCAGCGATGCTGACGTCCGTGCCGGTACCGACATTCAGGTGCGAATTCTGAGGGCTGACCGCGTTGTGATACACGCTGCGATCCAGTTCCAGTACAAATTGGACGGCCGACGCCAGATCATCCACATGCAGGAATTCACGGCGTGCACGCCCCGAACCCCACACCGTCACTTCTGGCAACTTGTTGACATCAGCTTCATGAAAACGCCGCATCAGTGCAGGAATGACGTGGCTGTTCTGGGGATGAAAGTTGTCGCCGGTGCCATACAGGTTGGTAGGCATCAACGAGCGATAGTCCCGGCCATGCTGACGATTGAAACTCTCGCACAGCTTGATGCCGGCAATCTTGGCAATGGCATAAGGCTCGTTGGTGAGTTCCAGTGATCCCGTGAGCAGGCTGTCTTCACGCATCGGCTGCGGTGCCATGCGCGGGTAAATACAGCTGCTGCCCAGGAAAACAAGCCGCTCCACACCATGGTCGTGCGTCGCGCGAATGAGATTGGCTTCGATCATCAGGTTGTCGTAGATGAAGTCCGCCGGATACGTGTCGTTGGCATGAATACCGCCCACACGCGCTGCGGCGATGATGACGATCTCGGGGCGGGTGACACTGAAAAACGTCTCAACCGCCTGTTGCCGCGTGCAATCAAGCTCAGCATGACTGGCCAGAATCAGGTTGCCGTAACCTGCCTGCTGCAGACGACGCACGATGGCCGCGCCCACCATGCCACCATGACCGGCCACAAACACCCGCTGGTTCGCAAGCGAACTCATTCCC
>CAMDVY010000339.1 GCA_945878745.1 Klebsiella pneumoniae
ATCATAATGACGTCGGGCAGTTGGGCTTCGAAACGAGAGCGATCCATGCAGGCCAGTCACCGGATCCGGTGACCGGTGCCGTGGTCACGCCGATGTACCTGACCTCGACCTTTGCGCAGTCGTCCCCCGGGGTTCATCAAGGCTACGAATACAGCCGGTCACACAACCCCACCCGTGCTGCGTACGAGCAGTGTGTGGCCAATCTCGAGGGTGGTCGACATGGATTTGCATTCGCGTCCGGATGCGTTGGGGCCACCACCGTCATGCACCTCCTGTCGCAGGGTGACCATGTGGTGTGCTGCGATGACATGTATGGTGGCACCTTGCGACTGTTCGAAAAGGTTTTTCGCAAGCTGGGTATAACCTTCGACTATCTGGATCTGTCGGATCCGGAAGCGTTGCGGGGGGCGCTACGTCCCAACACGAAGATGCTGTGGCTGGAAAGCCCGACCAACCCCCTCATGAAACTGGTAGACATCCAGGCGCTGGCAGCGATCGCGCATCGCCAGAACGTGCAGGTCATGGTCGACAACACCTTCATGAGCCCCTATTTCCAGCGGCCGCTGGAACTGGGCGCCGATCTGGTACTGCACTCCACCACCAAGTACATCAATGGCCACAGTGATCTGATTGGTGGTGTGGTTATCACTGACGACGACAAACTTGGCGCCGAACTCAAGTTCATGGCCAACGCGGTGGGTGGTGTGCAGGCAACCTTTGATTCATGGCTGTGTCTGCGCAGCCTCAAGACCTTGGCCGTGCGCATGCAGGCGCATGCCAGAAATGCCATGGCCGTGGCGCACTACCTTGAAGCCCATTCGCGAGTGAAACGCGTGATGTATCCCGGTTTGCCCAGTCATCCGCAGCACGAACTTGCCTGTCGGCAGATGTCCGGATTTGGCGGCATGCTGGCCATGGAGCTGGATACGGATCTGGCTGGGGCTAGACGTTTTCTCGAAGCGGTGCGTATCTTCACGCTGGCAGAAAGTCTTGGCGGTGTGGAATCGTTGATCGAGCATCCTGCCATCATGACGCATGCCAGTGTTCCACCGGCGGTTCGGGAAAAACTAGGCATCGGCGATGGATTGATTCGGGTCAGTGTCGGGATTGAGACCGAAGCTGACCTGATTGCAGATCTCGATCAGGCGTTGGCGGCCATCTGACGTTGACCACTGATCTGCTGTTCCTCACCCGTGAAATACGTATTTATTATCCCTATCCACAGGATTTTCCGAAGGCGCTGCTGGAACTGGCGGGCCTGCCAGAACCGTTGATCGAAGCGGCCAGAGCAGAACCATTGTTGCGGATTGCCAAACACCGCGACCAGGCGATTGGTGTGTATGTGCTTGTCAGCGATGGTGTAGAGCGATTTCGTATTACGGCGCTTGCGGTGCAGCCGGAATTTCGTGGGCGGGGCCTTGCCAGCTGGCTGGTAGGGCACGCGCTTGGTGTGGCTGAAACCAAAGGTGCGCGAGAAGTGGTCTGTGGTGTCCATGCTGCGGTCAATCGTCTCCTGCCACGGCTGGGTTTTGTCGAGCTGGCTTGCGATTGGCAGCTTGAAATACTGCCCGAGTAAATCAAGGCAACTTCGGTCTCCCGACCGCGATCCCATGGCACCCTGGATTTGTAGGAGCGATCTCCTGATCGCGATCTTTGATGTACCCAACAATCGCGGTCAGAGACCGCTCCTACAAGGAGACCACCCCTTAGTGGAGAGCGCCGCCCGACGCCGCGATGGGTTGTGGGTTCCCAACCTTACTGATTACTGTCGAATCAAGGTTAACCAGAACAGAGAGCTCGGCAAAGGCAATCAGCTCGTGGGCAGGTTGTCCGTCCGTGCAGCCCGACCCAGATAACCCCCATGATGACGCAGCCCATAGTCGTGCCGAGTGACGCCCTTGGCTTCCATCAGCGCCAGCGCAACCGCGTCGCTTACGGCCAGCATGACTGCCATGGAGGCTGAAGGCGTGAGCCCGAGTGGACAGGGTTCTTTGATGACCCCCATGTCGAGCACGACGTCAGCGTAACGGCGCAGTTCGGAGTCAGGGTGCGAGGTGACGGCGATGACGTGTACCACACCCATGTGCTTGGCGAGCTCGCACACTTCCAGTACTTCACGGCTCTTGCCGCTGGTGGAAAACGCGATCATCACATCGTCGGCCGAGAGCAGTCCGAGATCACCGTGCGCCGCTTCAGCGGGGTGCAGGAACACGGCTGGGGTTGCCGTCGAGCACAGGGTCGCGGCAAATTTGTGCGCGATGTAGCCGGCCTTGCCGATGCCGGTGGTGACCACCTTGCCCTTGCAGGCCTGCATGCACTGAACGGCCAACAGGTATTGATCATCGACATTGACCGCCGAAATGGCCGCCGCTTCGGCAGCGAGCACGGCGCGCATGCGTTCCTGAATGTTCATGACAAGGGCATCCCCGGCGGTTGGGTTGGTGATCAGGCGCGATGGTGTCATCGACCACCATCACTCACAAGTCTTGTGCCAAACTACCCGCATCAATTCAAGGTCAGGAAAAAGCCCATGGCACTCTCTCTCTCCGACATTTCTGTGGCGCCGTTCACTCAAACCCTTAACGCCGTTGCCGGATTTCTGAAAAAAGGCGCGGACTACTGCCAGGCCAATGGCATCAGCCTCGATGAAGTGGTTGAAACCCGTCTGTACCCGGATATGTCTCCCTTCCGTTTTCAGCTGATCTCGGTCGCCCATCACACCATGGGTGCCATCAAGGGTGTGCAGGCGGGTGAGTTCGCGCCACCCTCCGGTGGCGGAGACCTGGATTACGCGGGCCTGCAGGCGTTGATCGACGAGGCGAAGTCGTTTGTAGGCGGCCTCTCCCGTGAGTCCGTCAATGCGATGCTCGGCAAGGATGTGTCCTTCAAGCTTGGTGCCAACACGATGCCGTTTACCGCAGAAGGCTTTTTCATGTCGTTTTCATTGCCCAACATGCACTTTCACGCAACCACCGCCTACGACATTCTGCGCATGAAAGGTGTGCCGGTTGGCAAGCGGGACTACATTGGCCGGCCTCAACTGAAAGGTTGATCCAACGCTGACTGCGATGATGCTGCCTTTGCCGACCCGCGCAGATCTGCTGGCAGAACGCAGGGATCTGCCTCGTACCTTGCGTTGTAAAGGTCCGTCAGCCGATCGAGTGGAGAGGGCGGCGCAGCGATTGTTGGGGGTCTTCAGCGAGCAGGCGACGCAGATGACGGTGGTGACGTGGGAATCCGCCACCGCCGTGCCCCAGGCTGGCCAGGACGAACGTTACACACTGAAGGTCGATGAATCAGGGATCGCTATCCACGCGCACTCCATATGGGGAGCCTTGCACGGCCTGACGACGCTTGCGTTGTTGAGCTCGTCGGAGGGCGTTCCGCTTGGTCACGTTGAAGATGGCCCGCGTTTCTCATGGCGTGGCCTCATGCTCGATCCGGCCCGGCGATTTCTGCCGATTCCGCTGCTCCGGCGGGTCATCGACGGGATGGCGTGGCTCAAGCTGAACGTCTTGCACCTGCATCTGACCGATGACCAGGGCTTTAGGTTTCAATCACATCGTTTTCCAAAGCTGGCAAGCTTGGAGCACTACACACAAGCAGAGCTCGTGAACCTCGTTGGTTATGCCGCAGATCGTGGTGTGCGTGTGATTCCTGAGCTCGACATGCCCGGTCACGTCACAAGCTGGCTCACGGCGTATCCGGAATGGGGTGCAGGGGAGGCACCACCCAGCGTGCGTTTTGGCGTGCATCCTGGCTGTCTCAATCCTGCTGATGAACGTGTGTACATGGCGATCGAGGACTTGCTGACGGAAGTGGCCGCGGTGTTCCCTGATGAGTACATACACCTTGGTGGCGACGAGGTGCATTCATCCTGGTGGCGTGATCATGCGGGTGTGCAGGCCTTCATGTTGCAGCATGGATTGACGGACTCCGCGGCGTTGCAGGCGGCCTTCAATCGTCGGGTGGTGGCGAGCCTGGCACGGTTTGATCGCAAGGCGATTGGTTGGGATGAAGTGCTGCACCCACAGATGCCGTCCAATCTCCTGGTGCAAAGCTGGCGAGGGGCGACAACCCGTGATCGCGCGCTCGATGCCGGGCACGACTGCATCGTTTCCTCCGGCTTGTATCTGGATCTGTTTTATCCCGGCGCTGTGCATGGACAGTACGATCCGACCGCGCCTGAGGTTGAATTGCTGATGCAGGAAGATGCATTACTGACCGACCCCCGGTTCGAGCATGTGGCCGGCGGCATGCGCTGGACACAGGCCTGGCGCAATGCGTAACCGGTGGGGACGGGGACATAACGAGGCAAG
>CAMDVY010000340.1 GCA_945878745.1 Klebsiella pneumoniae
TATCCTGTGGGTCAACGGCGACAGGCGCCGGATTTGCGGCAACGGGTGCCGGCGGAGTCGGTGCGGTGGCTGCCGCAGGGGCGAGCGCTGCGGCGCTGCTTACACCGCCACCTCCACAGGCCGCCAGTAACGTCAGCGTGAGAAACGAAAAGACCAGGGTTGTTGCACGTGATGGGTTGAAGACTGCAGAAACGCCCATGTCATGACCTGTAACGGAGAGATAAACCGTATTGGAAAGGTCAATTGTGCAGAGAGCGTGCAGGGACCAAGGAGATTCATGCGAATCGAGGCGTGGTTCACAAACCGCCTCAGGATTCGAAGTCGGGTGAATCCCTCCGCAATCGCCGCAACAAGGCGTCCCATAGCAAGTCAGGGCCGCTACCCGAGTGCATTGAAGCTAGGCGCTTGCCGGTCTCTTTCACTACGCTGTCTGGAATCTCGATAACCTCTGCCTGTTGCGCAGCCACCTGCATCTCACAGCTGCGCTGCAGGTTATAGAGCGCTTGAAAGGCTTGGGAGACTGTCGCGCCGACGGTGAGTAATCCATGATTGCGCAGGATAAGGTGCCGACAGGTCCCGAGATCCCGCACCAGCCGAGGTCCTTCAGCGTGGTCGAGCACGATTCCTTCGTAGTCGTGGTAAACGAGCGATCCCGAGACGATCATCGACTGCTGCGTCAGGTTCAGCAGTCCATGGGTCTGGCTTGAGACTGCCGTACCGGCCACGGTGTGGACATGCGCGACACAATGAATATCAGGTCGCCCCTGCAAGATGACCCCATGAATGACGTTGGCTTCGGGGCTGATGTTCAAGTCACTCGGTAACTGCTTCTGGCCTTCATAGTTCACCTTCAACAAGCTTGATGCCGTTATTTCTTCAAACAGCAGACCGAACGGATTGATCAGATAGGCTGCTTCATTCGGCACGCGTGCGGACAGATGCGCCAGCAACAGATCATCCCATCCATACGCGGCAACCAGACGATAAAACCCGGCGAGATCGACTCTGGTTCTCCATTCGGCGGCGCTAGTCTGGAGCCGTACCGTGCTGGCGAGTTGGTTAACCTCCATGTGACAGCCTCGTGTAGTGTTGCCAGAGCTTAGCGCACCAGCCTTACGGAGATGAAAGTCTTGTCAGCATCACCTTCCAATCCGGATTCCATTCGGGAACCCCTGCCTCGTCGACTCACTGGGTTCTCGCTATGGCTTCTCATGGTCAATGGCGTGGTCGGTGCGGGAATTTTCGGTCTCCCCGGAGAGGTCGCTCGGCTGGCCGGGAGTGCAGGTGTATGGATCTTTCCCCTCTGTGCCGCACTCATCATGCCCATCGTGCTGGTGTTTGCTCATCTCGGCAGCCGCTTTGTGGGTACCGGTGGCCCCATGCTGTACACCGGAACGGCGTTCGGTTCTTTCATCGGATTTCAAACCGGGTGGGCATTCTATGTGGCGCGACTCACCGCGTTTGCAGCCAACATCAATCTTCTGGTGACTACGCTGGCATGGTTCTGGCCCAGCCTCGAAGAACCTTTGCCGAAAATCGGTTTGCTCCTCGCTTGCATCACGCTGCTCGCGTTCATCAACAGCATCGGTTCGCAGCGCGCCATGGGTTGGTTGGGGGCTATCACGCTGCTCAAATTCCTGCCCATGCTCGCCGTCGTTGGTGTCGGGCTCTTTGTAATGCAGTCGGACCTGCCGAGCGCAGTGATGACAAACCCGCCGACACAAGTCGATATGGGAGCCGCAATCTTGTTGGTTCTGTATGCGTTTGTCGGTTTTGAATCGGGGCTCGTGCCTGCGGGCGAAGCCACCCATCCTCAACGGGACATTCCCAGGGCACTGCTGGTGGCGGTGTTGTGTGCCGCAATGCTCTATATCGCCATTCAAGTCGTGTGCACCGCGTTGTTGCCGGATCTGATCCACGAGAAACAGCCGGTGGTGGCGCTAGGTGTGGTTCTGTTTGGCACGTTAGGTGGCATTGTGATGACACTGGGTGTCGCCGCCTCTGTGAGCGGAAACCTGTTGGGCGCCATGTTCTCGACGCCCCGAATTACCTACCGCCTGGCAATAGAACGCCAATTGCCGGCGTTGCTCGGACGTGTAAATCCGACGCATGGAACACCCGTAATCTCCATCGTGTTCTTTGCTGTTCTCAGCCTTCTATTGGCAGCTTCAGGAACTTTTGTGCTGCTGGCCAGCCTCAGTGTGGTTGTTCGACTGTTGATCTACGTGGGTTGCATCGCGGCCGTTCGAAGCGCCCGTGTCAGGGCGATTGAACAAGACAACTCGCTGGTGCTGCCGGGAGGATTGTTGATTCCTGGCATTGCGTTAGTGATCTGCATGTTCTTGCTGTGGCAGGTCAGCATGTCGGCATGGCTGCTCGCAGGTGTCCTGCTTGGTGCGGGGTCGCTGCTTTATGGATTGGCGCGGATCAGAAGAGCTGGTTGAACAGCAGGTGGGCCGGTGGTCGCGATCAGGAGATCGCTCCTACAGAAGAGGTGGTGTAGATGTCTTGTAGGAGCGGTCTCCGACCGCGATTGAGTGTTGCATGCGCGTCTGGTCCAGACTATTTCCTGATGCTCAGGCAGAATTCCACAATACCTCGTACCCGCAAACAGAAACTCTCCGGAGCGTGACATGAGCTTCAACGGACTTGGCCTCAATCTCGGCACGCTCTCAAGACTGTCGAGCGCGGTGACCCGGTCGATCAGCCCCGAAAATTTCAGCGGCGACAAAGGGCGCGGCGGGATGTCGGTGGACGGACCGGCTGCTGAAGCCGCGCGTGATCTGGGACAGGGTTGGAAGGTGTCTCCGTACGTCATCATTCAACCGGGTGAGACTTTCACGTTGGCTGATATCGAGGGTAGTGGCGCAATCCAGCAGATCTGGATGACGCTTGCCCGTGGCAAGTGGCGGCATTCCATCCTGCGGGTGTACTGGGACGATCAGGACTTCCCATCAGTCGAGTGTCCGACGGGTGATTTTTTTGCCTGTGGCTGGGAGAAGTATGCACAGGTGTCGTCGCTTGCGGTGTGCGTGAATCCGGGGCGTGCTTTCAATTGTTATTGGGAAATGCCGTTCAGACGTCGGGCTCGTTTCACCATGGAAAATCTTTCCGACGAAGCGCTCTACGTGTATTACCAGATCAATTACACGCTCACAGAAGTGCCAGACGATGCGGCCTATTTCCACGCGCAGTTTCGGCGTGTGAACCCACTACCTTACAAAGCCGTTTTTGACATTCTCGACGGTGTACGGGGACAAGGTCACTACGTCGGCACATACATGGCCTGGGGCGTGAACAACAACGGGTGGTGGGGCGAGGGAGAGATCAAGTTCTTCATGGATGGCGACGGTGAGTTTCCGACCATCTGTGGAACGGGCACCGAAGACTATTTTTGTGGCGCCTACAACTTTGACCCAGGCTTGATGGAGCGGGATCGGGCAGGGGGCAGCCATTACACCGAATTCACGACGCCGTACGCAGGCCTGCCTCAGGTGATTCGACCGGACGGAGTCTATCAATCACAGCAGAGGTTCGGGCTCTATCGCTGGCACATCATGGATCCCATCCGCTTCACTCAGGACTTGCGTGTCACGATTCAGGCGCTCGGGTGGCGAACCCACAAAAAACGCCAATATTTGCCGTTGCAAGACGATATCGCGTCAGTCGCGTACTGGTACCAGACACTACCGAGCGCGCCGTTCCCCACGTTACCGGGACGTGACTACCTGGAAGTGATCTGACCGCATTGTCACAAAGCGTGCGCTCCAGCCGTCTATTCCCAATGAGTTTGCATTCCACAGGAGATAGAACAAGGCATGGACAAGATCGTCGTTGTGGGGGGAGGGTTTGGCGGCTTCTGGTCGGCTGTTGGTGCTCGCCGTCAGTACGCGCTTGCGAACGCTGCCGCTCAAATTACCGTGATCGATTCTGACGGCTTCCTGACCATGCGCCCTCGGTTGTACGAGGCTTTTGGTCCGCATTTGCGAGTGCCATTGCCCCCCCTGTTGCAGCCCCTGGGCATCGATCTCGTGATTTCTTCCGTCATTGCTGTTGATATGAATCGGCAGAGTGTCCTGACGACTACCGGTGAACAAATTTCATGGGATCGACTGGTAGTCGCCACGGGCAGTGTCCAGCAAACTCTCCCGGTGGCGGGGGTCGACCAACACGCTTTCGATGTTGATACGTTTGCCGCAGCAGAGCGTCTTGATCAGCATTTGCAGGGACTGTTTGCCCAGGATGAACATCCAGGTCGAATGACCTTTGTCGTGGTCGGAGCCGGATTCACCGGCATTGAAC
>CAMDVY010000341.1 GCA_945878745.1 Klebsiella pneumoniae
GTGAGCAGGTGACGCAGGAAATGGCCATCAGCCAGTTACAGGCGTCGATCACCGACAGTTCGTCGGTCCCGCGCTGGCAACTGCGGGAATTTGCAGCGTTGATGAATCAGCGTCGAGACCTGGCCTGGCTGCCTCTGACCCAGTCGGCATTTGCGGCCAAGGTCGAGGTCACCGATGAAGACATCGAAGCGCACTACGCCGACAACCGCCTTGAGTACGAGACCGACGATACAGTGGATCTGGACTATGTCGTCTTCACCTCACAAAGTCTGGCAGGTGATCCTTCGATTGAAGTCAAGGAGGAAGACCTTCGAGCCGGCTTTGAAGCAGACTTGAAGGCCCTTGCGGAAACAGAGCAAAGGGTCTCGTCACATATCCTGCTGCGTATCACCGAGACTCGGGATGATGCTGCGACACTCGCAACCATAAACGATCTGCGGGCACAGCTGGTTTCAGGCGCTGACTTTGCCGACCTCGCCAAAAAGCACTCGGAAGATCCGGGTACCTCAGCGACCGGTGGCGATCTCGGTGCGGCTGGTCGGGGTATCTACGATCCTGCATTCGAAACCGCGCTGTTTGCGCTGCGGGAAGGGGAACTTTCTGAAGTCGTAAAGAGTCAGTTTGGCTATCACCTGATCAAGCTTCTGTCGATCCAGAAGCCGGTTGAACCCACCTTCGAAGAAAAGCGGGAGGCGATCGACGCGCGGCTTCGCCAGGACCGTGCCAGGGATCTCTTCGTCGACAAAGTCCGTGAACTGGATAGCCTTGCGTTTGAACAGAATTCATCCCTCGACCCGATGGTCGAAAAGTTCAACCTGAAAATTGAGTCTCAGGATGGTGTGACGAAGGATGCAGGTGAGGGATTGTTTGCCAACGAAAAACTGCGTGAGGCGGCGTTTGGCAGTGATGTGCTGACCCGCGGGTTCAATAGCGCGGTGGTGGAACTCGACGATACTCAAGCGGTGGTTTTGCGTGTTCGCGAGCGTCACGAACCCAGAGAGCGCTCGCTCGAAGAAGTTCGACCGCAGATTGTTGACACACTGACGCGAGAGAAAGCCAGCACAGCGATCGAAACCGCAGCCATTGACGGTCTTGCCCGTCTGGAAGCTGGCGAGAGTGCCGGACAAGTGGCTAACGTTCTGGGTGCCGAATGGCAAACGTCCTCACGTGCAACGCGCAGTCAGTCAGATGTTCCGAGTGAAGTGCTGGAAAAGGCCTTTGCCATGCCCTTTGATCGAACTGCCGAAAACCGCTCGGTCGCGAGCGTTGACCTTCCGGATGGTCGCGCACTGGTCACGGTGACGCAGGTCGTAGATGGGGATCTGGAGGCGATGACCACAGAAGAGGTGGATGGATTGTCGCGCTACGTCAAGTCGAGGACCTCGGGCCTCGAGTTCACCGGATTGTTCCGCACAGTCGAAAAGAGCGAGGGCGTGAGTCGCGCGGACAAGTAAGCGCGTAACAGTCTTGTGGAGCGGTTTGGTTCGCCGTGAATGCTGCGTGCTGATGGCGACTGGTGCCCGATACCAAAACAGAAGCTTAGATCGTGGGAAAGGCCGTGCGGCTGATCAGCCGCCGGCGATTTCCGAAGTGTCCGGCTGCGGAATCCGCAGCACGGCACCGAGCTTCAGGACCTGTCCGTCCTTCAATCGGTTCTCCCGCATCAATGCGTGATGGGAGATGTCGTACTTCCGTGCGATCCGCCAAAGTGTGTCGCCGGAGCGTACGGTATGCCGGTCCATCTGGGCTGGAGCCAGGGATGAAGCAACCATCACGTTGCCATTGGTACGTCCCATGACTGGCACGCGCAGTACACGGTTCACACGCAGCTGATCTCCGCGCATACCGTTCAGAAGTTTGATCTGCGCCACGGTTGATTGGTGGGCTTGTGCAATCTTGCTCAGAGAATCCCCGGTTCGAACTCGATAACCGGTGGTCGCGCCATTGAATCTTGTCGGGTTTGTTGTACTGACTTGCTGATTGCTGGTCGGCCGACTGGCCGAGGCGGTCATCACTCTGGCGACAGGAATCTTCAGATCAGCATGGACCTTGATCATGTCTGACCGCATTCCGTTTATCGACTTGAGAGCGCTTGTGGTGCTCCCGAAGCGTTTGGCGATGGAGCCAAGGGTATCCCCGCGCTGGACGCGATATCGCTGGACAGCGGGTGTGACATTTGCCGTCAGCGTAGGTTCTGCCTGTACCGATGCCAGAGCAGTCGCCCCTAATCGCGGAATCTGCAGCACAGCATTGGTTCGAATCGTATTCGCCGTCATTCCGTTCAGCTGTTTCACCGCGAGTACAGAGCTGCCAAATCGGCTTGCAATCGTGCTGAGGGTGTCTCCCCTTTGAACGCGGTATTGGGTTACCGCGCCTGATCCGGTGTTGGCTGGCATCGCGTTAAGGCGTGCCTGAGCGCTCGCTCCGACCCTTACAGGTACGAGCAGGTTGTCGGTGCCAGATGGTGGCGTGATATGGCGTTTGAGCGAAGGATTCAATGCGACGAGCTCGGCCGGTGAGACATTCAAGACCGTTGCGGCGGCTTGAAGGTCGATCGGCCCCTTGGTTTTGATCGCCTTGAAGGAGACATCACCGCTGATTTCGGGAAGGCTCACGTCGTATTTCGTCGGATTTTTGATGATCGCCGCCAGCGCCAAAACTTGCGGGACGTATTTCCGGGTTTCCGTCGGGAGGTTCAGATCGAAGAAACGCGCTGAAGAAACAGGCTTGTTGGTCTTTTGAGGCAAGGTTCTGGCAACGGTGCCTTCGCCGGCGTTGTACGCGGCGATGGTCAGCAGCCAGTCCCCGAACTGGTCGTGCAGGAGTTCAAGATAGTCCAGCGCGGCTCTGGTTGACGCCACGGTGTCCTGACGTCCGTCGTGCCACCAGTCACGCGACAACCCGAACCGTGTTGCGGTGTCAGGCATGAACTGCCACAAACCAACTGCGCCACGGGGTGAGACAGCGCTGGGGTCAAGCGTACTTTCGATTATCGGCAAAAGTGCCAGTTCCGCCGGTAAATTCCGGCGTCGTGTTTCTTCAAGAAAGTAGGGGAGATAGAGCGACAATCGAGCTTGTGCATCTGCGAGCCATTCCGGATTCTTCGTGTACTTGTCCACTGCCGCCTGAACCGCGCGCTGATTCAGGTGATGCTCGAGCGTGAATTCGCTGGACATCAAAGGCCAGAAACCTTCGGGGGCGACAGGGGTGCTGACGGGTCCGAGGCTGTTGGCGAGTGACCAGCGCAATCGCGGTTCAGTCTGATCAGAGGATTGGGCGATGGTCAGTGTCGGGAAGATTGCAGGCGCTGGTCGAGAAATCCGCAGAGCAGGCGCAACGCTTGTGATGGGGGCGTGTTGGTCCGCATCAACTGGTGTTGAAACCTCGCTCGCTTGCCTGGGTGGCAGCATGGAGCACGAGATGCTCACCATACTGATCGCCAGAAACAGCGGGGCGCGTGCGCCCGGCTTCAAGCGAGGGTAATCCTCCCGGTTACCCAAGTTGCCCTCTTTACGGGGGTCGTTAGAATGCCTGTACTTTGCTACACATTAAAATCTACCGCAAACCTTGACATGCCAGAACATGAGGAGCTAGCCATCGACTGGATGCAGACCCACACCGGGCGGCGACTGTTACGCGATTCAAAGCCGTCACTTGAGGAGCTGGTTCGTCGCTGTCATGGCGACACCTTGCTGTGGTGTGGCGGGGATGTGGGCAGTCTGCAGGCGTTGCAGAGAAGCATCGTCAGACATCGTTTTTTCGTTTCAGATGAACTTCAGACAGTACCTGAAGGGGTCATTCGACTGGTTGCCGAGACAGGCAAGTTGCCTTTTGCAAACAACTCCATGGACGCAATCATTTTGCACCATGCGCTGGAACCACTGACCGATCCTCGTGACGCGCTGCGCGAAATGGCCCGGGTGTTGCACCCCGGTGGACGTCTGGTCATCGTCGCGTTCAATCCGTGGAGCATTCTTGGTGCCCGTCGACTCTATGCACGCCTGCGACCGGATGCATTTTCCAGCCAGCGATTCGTCAATCCGGTGCGACTGCTCGATTGGTTACGACTACTTGGTCTCGAATTGGAGGAACCGGTGCGTTTTCGCAGTACCGGCTTGCCGTTCCGGGTCAGGAAAGAGGTACGAGAAACCCAGGCAGCAGTAGCGCCGGAGGTGCAAAAACCCGCGCGCGTCAGGCGACGCGATATCGCCAGGCGGCACGGCATCGAAATTCCGTTAGGTGATGTTTTCATGGTATCGGCAGTCAAACAGGCCTACTACGTTCGA
>CAMDVY010000342.1 GCA_945878745.1 Klebsiella pneumoniae
TGTCGCCGGATTGACTGCAGCAGTTGATCCAGCCGGTTGACCGTGCGCTGTTCGTTGTGGGGAGCGGATAGACCTCTTCAGGTCTGGCAATACGCCTGCTTCGGCCAACTGCTTGTTGGCCAGTGCATAGAAATCACCGAGCTTTTCCATGACGAATCGTTCGAACAGTTTCAGCAGAATGATTCGAATGGTGATGTTGACCTCGAGTACAGCCAGCGCTTTGACAAATGCTTCGGCCAGTGCGAGCGGTCCTAGTGGATTCAGGCGCTCGGTGATATCGACTGCTGGAATGAGGTAATCGAGGCGCTTGGTCAGCAACATGATCTCGAGCGAATGCAAGCTGGTGACCTTGGAGACGATACCGGCAATTGCGACGCTGACTTCAAGCTCATCCTGGTGAAGCAGGGTCAAAGACTCAAAGTCATCTTGTGTGGTTTCGGACTTTGCTTTGGATTGCAGTTCTTCAAAGCGCTTCTGGGTGTGCGCGATGAAACTGGTACTGATCTTTTCACGATGCAGGCGCAGTTGGCGCATCGATTCAAAGTACATTTGTTGATCAGCATCTGAACGAGATCGGTCTGCCCGTTCAAAGAGCGCGTCGTCCGTATTGTTGAAGAGCGTGGCCAACAGTTCGTTCAGTTTGTGGCCAGCCATCTCCCGCAACGACAAAATACTGGGAGGTAGTTTGTGAACGCGTGGTGTTTCCGGCAGTCGAGCCACGATCGGCGTGGTGGCACTACTGGTTCGCGGGGACGGAATGCTCTGCATGATTCAAGGCACACACCACTCTTAAGCTGCGATTAGAGCAGTTGGACTCTGAGCAATCTGCGATGCAGGTCTCTTGTCGCCGTGACCTGCTAGGCAATCTGAAGGCGGGAAGTCAGTTGATTGACGTCTTTGCTGGAAGCTTGGCGTGAAGTCTTGTTTTATTGTTCTACTCATCGAGGATGAGTAGAACGTGTGGACGGCTGTTCCCGGAAGGCTGGCGGCCCAGATCGGGAATTGTTGACTCAGGCAGTCGCGTGATAATCACGCCAATCGATGATGTCGGTGGCAGCGCCGGATTTCAGTTGCACACCGATAAACCATTGCTCTCGCCCTTGGTCGTCAATTTCGCCGGTGGGTCTCGACCAACGCACTTCGCCGGAGAGAAAAAACTTGCCCGGGCGGTTGCTCACATCAACCCAAAGATCGAGCAGGGTGCCGGCAGGTACAGGCGCATAACTACGGAACTGAATGCCACCGACGGAGAGGTTGATGGCATGACACGACAGTGTATTGCCGACGGCGTCCGGAGAGTCGGCGGACAAGACAATCTGGGTGAACAAGCGATCATGGCTTTCCATCCGCGGATGCATCCGCTTATCGGATGCCGGTCGAGCGCGGAATCGCACAGTGTTGAAATTGATGATGTTGTCGCTCATGTCAAATCTACCTCAACCGGTTAATGCCCTTCTTGTGCTTGTTATGCAACCGTACTGCCACTGGGGGGACAGAAAGTGTCGCCTCTCACATCTGCATGAGACAAACGCCAGAAGTACGCACCACTTCACGTTTGTCAGCCAGGCGAACGCTCGAAGCCAGAATCGTGCCAAGGCTTGGCAGCTAACGATATCTTAGTATTATCAATAACTTGTAAGAGTAATGCCGATTGAATACTCAACTCAAGAATTTCAGATCAAAGGACTCAGGTGCCGCGTAGTGTCAGATTCCTACACATTTCGCGGTGTATACTGGCGCCGTGACCAGTCGTTTTCCTTTTCGTGAGTTGCTGCAGCGTGCCTGGCAGACTAGTGGTTCACTGGTTTGCGTAGGGCTCGACCCTTTGCCGGAACGTCTTCCGAAGGCGTTTTCTGCCGATGCCAAAGGTTGCCTGGCCTTTTGCCAAGCTATCGTCGATGCAACCGCGCCTCATGTTGCGGCTTTCAAACCTCAGGCAGCGCACTTCGCCGCGGTGGCTGGCGAAAATGCTCTGGCCGAACTGATTGACTACATCCACACCCGCCATCCCGATCATGTCGTCGTACTGGATGCCAAACGCGGCGACATCGACAGCACAGCCGAACGATATGCCCATGAAGCGTTCCTTCGATATGACGCCGACGCGGTAACGGTCAGTCCGTTCCTCGGGGACGACTGCATCAATCCTTACCTGAAATTTGAAGATCGTGGTGTCATCGTGCTGTGCAGAACCAGCAATGCCAGCGGCGACTGGCTTCAACTACAGCCGAAAGATGACCCGATCTACCTCCAGATTGCCCGGCGCGCTGTCACCTGGAACGCCAACGGCGGCGTTGGCCTGGTAGTGGGCGCAACCTATCCCCAGGAAATGCAGAGGGTCAGAGATGTCATCGGAGATATGCCGATTCTTGTACCTGGTGTCGGCGCCCAGGGTGGTCGTGTTGATGCCGTGATAGGGGCGGGTGTTGATTCCAACGGACAGGGGCTCCTGATCAGCGCCTCCAGAAGCATCTTGTTTGCCTCGTCGGGCGAGGACTTTGCCGCTGCAGCCGGCGCGGAGGCCCGACGCTTGAAGCTGGAGATCAATACGGCACGCAAAGGCCAGAACCACTGACCAGAACTGTCCCGCCCAAGTGTTGTTCCGCTCAGGTGTTGTCGTTACAAATCAGTCATGGCAGGCCCGAGCAAAGAGCGTAGAATCTTTTGCGCAAGCTAATAGCGCATTAGGCCGACTTCCAGATCGCTTCGGTCGCCTTCAGTTTAGGAGCCCTGCCTTGACCCCCGAAGTGGTCATTTACAGATACCTTGAAGTGTTGCAGAAGGAGCCCGTCGACGTCGCTGCGTTGGCGCGCCTGATCTGCACTGATGCGGATCTACTTGGTCGGTGGCTGACCATCCTGCAGGCGCCAGCCGACCCGGAAATCCTGCGGCAGCACCTGGCAGCGATGTCGCCACCGCTCTTGGCAGCTCTCGCGCGCGCCCAGGCCTGGTCCATGGTTCTTCATTTCGGTACCGCGCGTCTGGCCCTTGAACGATGGCAGGCCGTGCTGCAGTCAGCCTTCCTCTCCGAGGCAATAGCTCGGGAGTTCGATCTGCCACCAGCCAGAACTCGTTCGTTGATCCTTCTGGCGATTTCCGGTGTGTCGCTGCCTCACGATCCCCGACTCCAGGAGCTGATCGAATTTCGCGGCGCGAGCGAAGACCTGCTTAAGGATGCCGAACCTACGCAACAGATTCTTGCCGTAGTCGAAACCCTGGACGGTGTTGGCCTGGACGCCGCAAAGAACGTTGCCCAGATACTGCTTAAGATCGATCCGGATCGATTTGTCTCCATGCAATCTGCCGCCGAGGACGCCTGTCGGAAACTCCTGCGACTGATCGGCATAACCGACGATCAAGGGAGTGACTGGAGTGAACGTATTGCTGCGGAACAGCAACTGGCCTTGCTGGCGCCTCTGCTCGCCGCCCGAACCGATGCCGAATTGGCGGAAGTCCATCACAAGATCAGTCGCAGCCTGTTCACCCGCCAGCCCATACTGCTGCTGCGCAGCGCATCTGATCAGCTGATTTCGTTGCCGGATCGCGATGTGCGGGTGCACCTGGACTCCGCCGTCAGTGGCATTGCCATGGCATGTCGCGAGGGCGCAGCGCGTACGATCGAGGAACACTCCGAATCGTCCGTCGCTGACCGCCTTGTTCTGCGACGTCTTGATTGCGAAGAGGGGCTGGTGCTCCCCTTGATTGCCGATGAACCGGTGAGGGAAACCGCGGCGACGACGGTACTCGGGGCGCTGGTATTCCCCCAGGACGAAGACAGCGACCCTGAATTCCTGATGCGAGCCTACGCTGGCGCGCTGACAAGCCAGCTCAAGCATAGATCTGATGTGCCCGCTCACGATGATCGAGATGAAGCACTACTGGCATACAGGGATGGGGAGATCGCGCGGCTTCGGGAAATCGTCCATGAGGCCAACAACCCGCTCAGCATCGTCAACAATTACCTGCACATTCTTGAACTGCGGTTACAGGGAGAAGTCTCGACGCAGGAGCAGCTCGCGGTCATGGGGCGCGAAATCCGGCGCGCCGCATCGTTGTTCCAGCGAGCCAAGGATGTTCCGGAGCCTCAGCTCGCCAAGGCTGTTGATGCAGCACCTGCCATGAAACGGTTCGACATCCAGGATCTGCTGCGACAGGTCACGGAGCTGCATCGAGGCTATGCAGATGCAGCTGGTGTGGAACTTGAGGCGAATCTGCACTCGGCTGCGGTGGTGGTTGAGAGTGATGAAAACCAGCTGACGCAGGTACTGACCA
>CAMDVY010000343.1 GCA_945878745.1 Klebsiella pneumoniae
TGACACCCGGCAATTGAATCGGGTCTGTCTTGACAGGTCTGCAGGCTCGTGGCCTTTACCACGCCGTCGACCGATGGTCGTGATGTCTGCGGTTTATCCGGCATGCCACTCAGGACTATAGTAGGGCAATCCAGAAGCTGAGTATTCCGAGATGTCCGAAACAAAACCCGGCGTTCGTACCCTGGACGCGGCCTTCCACAAGCTGTTGAACGAAGATACACGCCCGATTCCTGCCTCGTATCGAAAGGACAATCCCATCGGACCGGGACCGACGAGAGTGCCCGTTGAGCGTTACATCTCGCCGGCGTTTTTTGATCTCGAGGTCGAGAAGATCTGGAAGCGGGCCTGGCAGATGGCCTGCCATGAAGATGATATTCCGGGGGTTGGTGACTACATTCCCTACGATATTGCGGGCTTGTCGTTTCTCATCGTTCGCACCTCCGAGACCCAGATCAAGGCGTACTGGAATGCTTGCCTGCACCGTGGCCGAAAACTGCGGGAAGCACCAGGCAAGGCGGCCAAGGAGCTGAGGTGTCCGTTTCACGCCTGGACCTGGAACATCGATGGGTCCTTGCGTCAGGTTCCATGTCAGTGGGACTACCCGGGCCTCAAGCCGGAAAACGAAGGTCTGAAAGAAGTGAAAGTCGGGCTGTGGGGCCGGTTCATTTTCATCAACCCAGATCCGAACAGCGAACCACTGGAGTCGTTCCTCGGCGACCTGCCGAGCAATTTTCAATTGTTGCCTTATGAAAAACGCTTCAAACAGGTACACGTTGCCAAGATCATTCGCTGCAACTGGAAAGTGGCTTCGGAAGCCTTCATGGAGTCCTACCACGTCATTGCCACCCATCCGCAAATATTGCTCGGTGGAGTACACGATGTGGACACCAAGTACGACGTGTTTGGCAACTACTCCCGCGCCATCCGCTGTGGGGCGCTGGAAAGCCAGGGCACACCGGAATGGGATGCGCTGCCGAATGACGGCAAGCTCCGCGTTCGCCATCCACTGACCGGGTGGGTCTATGAAAGAACGGATGCTGGTCTGGTGCAAGTCTCCACACCGAAGGGCGAAACAGGCCTGTACACGGTGCGAGGTGATTGTGTTGAAGGCACGCTCGGTGATGTGAATCCTCACCTGTGTGACTGGGTGGGTGGGCGGCAGCTCGATGTCAGTTCGTTTGAAAGGGCGATGTCGGATCGGACGCTGAAGAGCGGCGGTCTCACGTCCACTGACAAGTCGGAGAACAAGAAGGCCACGCATCCTCGTTTCGCGTTTGCACAAACTCAGCGAGAGGCGTTAAAGGAAGTCATTCCCTCCATCGCCGACCAGATTTCCGATATCGAGTTCGCCTCGGTGTTTTACACGTTGTTCCCGAATTTTCATCCCTGGGGCTCGTTCAATCGGCTGGTGTACCGGTTCCGACCGAACGGTCGCAAGGTCGACGAGTGCATCATGGAGGCGATTTATCTTGCGCCGATCCCGGAGAATGGTGCGCCTTACACCCCGTGTTCGACCATTCACTGGCTGGGTGCTGACGATGACTGGACCGATGCACCGGAGCTGGGAATGCTGGCAAAGGTGTTCAATCAGGACATTCGCAACCTGCCGTATGTTCAGGAAGGGCTGCACACGATGCCTCGCGATTATGTGCAGTTTTCGGACTACAACGAAACCAAGCCCAGGCACATGCACATGTTGATCGACGAGTGGATTTCTCGCCCCTGAGATCAGCTGGGTTCGAGCGAGGTGCCATGGTGGCGAACTGATGAAGCGGAATTGTGTGCGTGCCGTCACAGGTCGGGCAGGACCGGTTAGCTAACCCGTCCGGGTGGCATGACGGACAATGCGGTCATGGAACACACCGCATCAGCACAATCGATTCCCCTGTCCGCCGATGGCGATGCACAGATCCGCGATCTGCTGCGTCGCATGCCGGCTGCAGTGGCCAGGACGTTTACCCAGGCCCAGCTTCAGGCCATGCAGGAAGCGGTGGCAACCCGTCAGTGGGGACGACACCCGCTGGACATTTGTGGGAGTGTGCCGATAGGTCGGCACCGTTATTTCTTCGCCGTACTGGCGGGTCGAAACCGGCGTGACATGTCAGCGCAGGATAAAGCCTTCGACAATGTCTTCGCGTTGGTCATCTTGTTGGCGTTCCTGTCATTTTGCGCCGCGTGTGGTTTTGTGACGCTGTATCTGGTCAAGTCGGCGTTGGGTATCGACATCTTTGCCGACTACTCGCTGGGCTTGTGGACCTGCGTACAGCACAACGTGCTATAGATCGTCCCACGGGCGCAAGAAGCGCAGGATTGGTGGCGTCTGCAGCAATCGAACGGGTTACAGCGGTAGTGATTTTTGTGTGTAGCCTGCAGGTGGATTGAATTTCGAGACATCAATATCCTTGCTGACAATCGAGGTCACGCGGGACTCTACCGCCACCTGTCCCTTGTCATCATATTCGCGAGTCAGCATCGGCATGCCACCCAGTTCACCGATAACCTCATATCCACTGGTCTTGATGGACTCGGTCATGGACGCCGGCAGTTTGTCGATGACACCTTTCATGAAACCGGACATATCCTCCACCGCGGCTTTCACGCGTGTATCGATGCCGGCCCAGGGCGCGACCCAGAATTCCGAACGTTTGACTCCATCGACCAGCACTTCGATCTGTCGCGTCTCCTGACCACCGTTCGGCGCGCGCGTCCCTGTGGATCGCAACAACGGACGTTTGGCCGGTGCGCTTGAGGTTGGTAGCTTGTCCTTCAGCATGCCTTCCAGCATGGCGCGTTGATCATCGGGCAGATTGGCCAGAACACTGTCGAGTTGCGACACTGCACCGGACACTGTGGACGCCATGCGATCAAGGCTCGCTTTGTCCACCCGCATGAACTCCTTCTTGTCATGGTCAATGGTCAGCAATTCATCGGTGCCGCCACGGAACACCACGCTGCCGTTTCTATCGCCGGAGACATCCACCTTGATGGATTGCCCGACGATGTCGATCTGTTGTACCACTGCGGCCGAGCCGGTTTCCTTGACTTCAACGTTGATGGCGACACCTGGCACGGCCATGGCGGCCATAGGTGCAAGACCAAGCATCAACAGTGATCGGGCGAGAAGCGATTGCAAACGAAACGAGCGAGAGGGGGAACGAGTGGGGGAAGAAGGCAGAAGCATCTTGATGTCGATTCCTTGGACAAATTGGTCGTGAGTTCGCCGGGGATTGATCTGGTTCAGCTGCAGTCCCTGTCGATCCGGATCGAGAGTCTAACAGTGCAAGCTGACTGCATCCTGAAGCGTCATTCAGATCGCTTGGTGAACCACCATGGTCCGTTGCCCGCGCTGACCAGAACTGCGACGCCGATGCAGCAGAAGCCGGCGCACATCATCCAGGTTGACCAGCCATAATTGGCCACGACCCTCGGTAGCCCAAGATTCAGGAACAACCCGGCGATGGGGGAAAGTGTCGCCGTGATCCCGAAGGCGCGACCGACGCCATGGGGCGAAATGCTCTCGGCAGTTTCCGAATACAGGGCACACCAGGACGGGTAAATGAACCCGGCGAAAAATCCGGTACAAGACCACAGCATGATCAGGGTTGTCTCCGGCGTTCCCACGGGCAACATCGAACCGATGATGAAGCAGGATCCGGTGGTGATCGCACCGAACGCAGTGACCAGTTTGCGCAGTCTCAGCCGATCGCTCAGCCAGCCCGACAGAAACACACTCGCGGTGAAGACGATCCAGAATGAGGATGTGACGGCTGCGGCTCGAGCGGGCTCCAGACCATAGTGACGCGTGAGATACATGGGGACGTAGGCTGACACGGTGACGTATGTGAGTGACCAGAACACGATGGTGCCGGAGAGCACCCACAGCCGCCAGCTCCGGTAGATCAAACGACCTTCGTCGTAGTGGCCCGGTACTTCGATGATGCTGGAGCTGGTTTGAACTGTGCCACGCACACCGGGCGAGAGGTCCCGATAAAACAGGAACAGCACGGTAGCGGTGATGATGCCCATCACTGCACCGATCCAGTACTGGGGGCGCCACCCCGGGAAATGCGGGAGCGTATTGGCTGCGATGACTGTGGAGAGTAGCGCGCCAACAGTGAACGCCAGTGACACCCAGGCATACACCCTGGCGCGTCCCATCTGCGGGGTGAGGTCTCGTGACGCGGCATGCACCGCTGGATTCATGCCGGCCATTAGAAAGCTGCCAGTCATCGATAGAGCGGCCAGGGTGTAGAAGTTGGGTGCCAGTGCA
>CAMDVY010000344.1 GCA_945878745.1 Klebsiella pneumoniae
CTTTGCTCCTGGCCTTTGAGTAGAGCTTCTGCGCACGGAGTTCGCACCGCCTTAACAGCGCCGCATGCCTGGTGAAGACCTCGCGCAACGGTAAATCGAAATACACACGCAGAAACCGCAGCACGTCGCGCCTGGACAGGCCGATGTCAAACGTCGAGTAGTACAAGCCCGCCAGATCCTTGACGAGCCATCGCACGGGTATCTTCGTGTGAATACCGGCTCTGTGCAGATCAACCAGGTAGATCGGTACCTCAGCCACGTTGCCTGCGGTCAACGCGTCTTGAGTGTCGAGCAAAAAGTGACAGATGTAGAAATCCTGATGATTGATGCCAAGTCCATGCACTACCCGGGCGATCTCACCGATGCGCTTGACGAGCCCTCGCTTGATGCCAATCGGTGGTGGCTGTTCCGGCCATCTCAAACAGAACTGTTCGAGACTGACGATTGGTTTCAATTCATCCGAAATCAGGAACGACTCGCGTCGCGCCGGATTGCTGCCGCGCACGCCAAAACCTGCCAGCGGCAGAGTACCCAGCCCTGCTTCACGCAAGCGTCTGGCCGCTGCAAATTCGTTGCCCGCATCAAGCACTGGTGTCTTGCCGGTAACCAGGTTCTTGATGATCTCCATCCAGCCGACGCCGTAATGGCGTTTGATGTAGAACACCTTGTCACCCAGCGTGGCTCGAATGGTTGAGCGCTCGGCCACTTCGCGCACCGCTTCGCCTTCAAGGCCCAGAATCAGCTGGAACGGATCGCGATCACCACACCATTGGCGAAGATCCTCGCGCAACCACAATTGACCGCTCATGCTGACGCGTTCGACCGTTTGTCGGCTGCCGTCGCCAGTATGACCTCTGCGGCACGCTGCGGCAGACTGTACAGGTCCGCCGACTGACCAAACGCGATGCCATTTTGCCGCCAGGTGCTGCGCACCTGCGAGGTCAGCATCTCCAGCAGACCATCGTCCAGATCACGTTGGCGATAGGGCGAGGTGATGACTTTGCCCGCCTGCGCATCAACGATGTAATGCGCAAATCCGCAGACGTCGGTCGTCAGCACGGGGAGACCGGCAACCACCGCTTCAAGCAACACATTGCCGGTATTTTCAAAATACGCGGGATGGATCAACAGATCACCGGCCTGCAGCAGATCCGGAATGTCATCGCGCCCCGACAACACCCGAAACCGCTCGCCCAGTCCAAGGCGCTGTGCATGCTCCCGAAATCGTCGAGGCTCATCAGTGCCAATCGCCACCAGATGTGTGCGCAGACGCAGTGGTTCCGGCAGCGACGCCATCGCGTCGAGTGCCCGATCCAACCCCTTGGTGATGAATCCTGATCCGATGAGGAGTACCAACAGTTCATCCGCGCCAACACCAAGCGCTGCACGCCCGCGATCCCGTCGCGCCGAAGCATCCGGCCCGGCCATGCGATCACGCGTTATCCCAGGCGGCAGAGCGTGGAAACACGCTTCGGGTGTTCCATAGTGGCGACGATAGATCGCGTGCTGGGTGGGCGAACTCATGAGGATGCGCACACCCGCTTCTGGCGAAAAAACCGCGCGCTCACAATGCGCGAAGTGGCGAAACCTCGGTGTCTGTCGATACAGCATCGTGCGCGCAGTCAACGCCTTTTCGAGATAACAGGTATCTGCCGCGTAGTACACGTCGAGCCCGGGCATCTTGTTGAAGCCCACGACGCAATCCGGAGTGTTGGCGCGCAGCAATCGGCGCTGCACGGTCTGAAAGCGTTCGTAGCGAGTATGGTTGAACATGGCCGAAGCCTTGATCAGATGCAGGTCAATGCCTTTTGGAACTGCACCTTTCCATTCGAGCGCATACACCGTTACCCGGGCTCCGGCGTCGAGACAATGTCCCGCAATCCGGATGAACGCACGCTGCATGCCACCATGCGGAAAGTACTTGTAAAGGCTGAACAACAGATGCAGGGGTGGCAAAGACAATGGTGCTTCTGAATCGATCGAGTGTGGCCATCATAACAAAGACCTCTGGCGTCGCCCGTCAATCGTTGCGAACATCCCTGCCGTGAAAATCCTCGTCATGCATAGCCGCGATCTCGACAAAGGCAGCACCCGCTTTCGCGTGGTGAATTACCAGCCATTCCTCGAAGCCAGCGGTCTGTCCCTGGACTACGTCAATCGGCAACGCATCTCCGTGCGTGAAGTCCAGCGTCATGACGTACTGTTCAACCAGAAATGCCGTGTGAACTGGCTGCTGTCGCTGCGTTTGCGACGAGCCAGCAAACGCATCGTGTTCGACTTTGACGATGCCATTTACACCCGCCCCCGCAAGCCGTATGGACGATTCGTCGGCAGTCGTGTTCGCAGCCGGCTCGACTGGTGGTATGCACATGCTGATCTGGTGACAACGTCCAGCGAGTATCTGGCAGAGCACGCCAGACGCATCACCGATCGGGTTCGAGTCATTCCCATGGCGGTTGATGTGAACACCTGGGCGCCAGCAGTGCGAACACTCAGCGACAAGGTTCGCATCGGCTGGGCCGGCAGGCCTGGGAATCTGCGTTACCTGCAGAGCATCCAGGATGAGTTGATCGCGGTCCAGCGTGCCCGCCCCCAGGTCGAATACGCCGTCTACTCGGGGGAGCGACCGGATCTGGCCCTGCCCTTTCAGCATGTGAGCTTCAAACCGGGTACGGAGCCTGCGTTTATCCAGAGCCTTGACATCGGGCTGTTACCCCTGCCCGACAACGAATTCGCTCGTGGCAAATCGCCCATCAAGGCCATTCAGTATCTGGCCTGTGGCGCGCCGGTAGTTGGCAACGTGTGGGGCGCCAGTGCCGAAATCGTCACCCCCGACGTGGGCCTGGATGTTGCGCTACACGGTGGTTGGCAGACCGCATTGATTCGGCTGGTGGACGACGTCGTTTTGCGCCAGCGTCTGGGTGCTGCCGGTCGTGAACATGTCATCCGGCATCATAATCTCGCGACCACGGGGCCTGCGCTGCTGGCCGCCATCACCGGCCAGGAGTAGGGAATGGGACCCATCAAGCGATTCATTGCCCGACGACTGTTCGGCACAAAGAACAACCTGCTGACGCTGGACGACCCCTATACCGCCATGGGAGAGCTCCTTGGAGTCAACGGAGTGCAGGGGCTGCTTGATATCGGGGCCAGTCATGGCCGTGTCACCCGACGTCTGCTGCGCCAGTTCCCCGCAGCGCAAGCCTACCTCTTCGAACCCAATCCGGCCTATGAAGGCGTCCTCACGGAAGCCAGTCAAACCGACCCTCGCCTGCATCCCCAGTTTCTTGCCGTTGGGGACCACGACGGCACCGCGGTTCTCAACATCACCGCAAGCCCAGGTACCACGTCGTTGCTTGCGCCCAACGCCACGCTGACGGCGTCATATCGTGAAGAAGCAACCATCGTTGCGCAGCGCGAAGTCCCGCTGGTCACACTCGATCAGTGGGCGTTGACCATCCCGAAGGTGCCGATCAATCTCATCAAGCTCGATATCCAGGGCGGCGAATTGGCTGCGCTGCGCGGCGCCACACGATTGCTCACGACCTCGGTCAAGCTGGTCTACACCGAGATCATGTTCAATTCACTGTACGAAGGTGGCGCAGTCTTCGCCGATCTCGATGGATTACTGCGGGAGCTAGGTTTTGTGCTGCACGACATCTACAAACCGAAGTACAACGCTCAAGGCATGCTCATGTGGGGAAATGCGATCTACCTGCGGAACTAAGACAACCGTCAAACCCCCAGTTTTTCTGCAAGTGCCGCGCGCAGGAACAGCAGGTTCGTGTTGATCTCCGGGCGTGACTTCACAGCATCCGGAGTCACTCCGTCGAATCGTCCACGAAGGTCATCAACCTCGAGCCAGCGAAAGTCCGTCAACCACGGAAAGCTCAATAACTGGTCCAGATCGATACCGGCGCGCGACAGGTTGCGATGGTTGGCCTCGATCAACAACGCATCCACCCGCCTAACGTCATCGCGACTTAAACCGCTCAGCACGGCGTATTCGAAACCTTCGGTATCGATTTTCACAAACAGCCCACCCGGCAGCGCTGATTCCCGCAACGCATCTGACAGCGTCGTGACTTCAACGTCGATGGCATTAATCATCGCAGCCTTCTCACTGCCCGGCTGATAGGCAAACGATGCAAGGCTGTGACGATCACGCGGCACATGCAGTGTCATTGTTCCGGCCTCGGCGGCGAGCCCTTTGCTCAAGAGGCTCGCTTGACGAATTCCGTTGAGGTCAAGGTTGCGACGGG
>CAMDVY010000345.1 GCA_945878745.1 Klebsiella pneumoniae
CGGATTTTTGTTGATAGCGCTGTCGCCAAATCACTGTTGGCACTCATGCTGTTGACCACGGCGCGAACCACGGCGCGTTACGGCCCCGGTGGTGAGTTCGTGCCTCTCGATGCGCAGGATCGAAAATTATGGGACTGGTCGAGCGTCCGTGAAGGTCGGGCGATCATCGATGCGGTGGTAGCCGCCCGGCATCCGCCGGAGTCCTATCAGATTCAGGCGGCCATCGCGTCGCTGCACTCGCTGGCCGATGGTTCGCAGACGGACTGGGCGCAAATCGCGGGTCTGTTTCAGTTGCTCGAGCGTCATGACCCTTCGCCAGTGGTTTGCGTCAATCATGCCGTCGCCCTCGCTTATTCGGGTGATCCGGCCACAGCGCTCTCGCGACTGGAAGAGTTGCGTCGGGACAGCCGTCTGAGCGGTTATCAACCACTGGCGGCAGCGCTTGCCCATGTCTATCGGTTACTCGGTCAACGTGTCGAGGCGCGAGCCGCCTATGCTCAGGCGATCGAGCTTGCTGATTCTGCGCCCGATCGCGCCTGGCTGATCCGACAGCTCGCCGAACTGTAAGCCTCCCCCGCAGACCAGTATGATCAAGTCAACCTGGGAGGCCTTGATGAGCGAAGCGACCTTTTTTACCGATCATTGGCGCGAGATTGAAGACGAGCGCATCGCCCGTTACGAACAGATGTTCGTGTGGCGCGATGCGCAACTGGCATTGCTGGAAGGCGCTGACCTCAAGGTCGGCCAGCGGGTACTCGATATTGGCTGTGGCCCCGGCTTTTTTGCGATCGGATTGGCCGGGCAGGTTGGACCCCAGGGGAGGGTCGATGGTGTTGACATCAATGTCCGTTTCGTCGAGGACGCGAATGGCCGCGCGGTCACCATGGACAACGTCAATTTTCACCATGTGAACGATCATCGATTGCCATTCCCCGATGCCACCTTTGACCGGGTCATCATGAAAAACGTGCTCGAGTACGTGCCGAATCTTGCAGGTACGCTCGCCGAAGTATTCCGCGTCACCAAGCCAGGTGGACTCGCCCACGTGATCGACAGCGATTGGGGTTTTGTACTGGTCGAACCGTGGGGCAAGGCGCGCACGGATGCATTTTTTCTGGCGGCGTCCCCTGCGTTCAAGGAACCATTCATCGGACGCAAGGCGGCGGGTGCGTTGCGAACGGCTGGCTTCGGCTCGGCCAGGGTAAGGATGTCAGTGGCGCCGGATCAGCTCGGCAACGGGCTGAATGTACTGACCAACATGAGCGGCTACATCAGGACCTTCAATACCATGCCCACTGCCGAGGTTACGGCCATGCTCGATGAAGCGCGTGCTTCAGTTCCTGACGGCCGGTTTCTGTTCTGTTTGCCCCAGTTTCTTGTTACCGCTGAAAAGGGAGTCTGAATGAACATGCCGACAACTGGCGACAAGGTAGTCGACACGCTGCGCGCCGAACTCGGCCAGGATGTGGTACTGACCGGCGACGACGTACACGGTCGTTCGGCGGGGATCTGGCGACGTGACACCATTCAAGCCAAGGCCCTGGTGCGTGCCCGCTCAACGCAGGACGTCAGTCGTGCCATGGCCATCTGCAACGCCCATGACCAGCGTGTTATCGCGCACGGCGGCTTGACCGGCCTGGTCCACGGCAGCGACACCTCACCGGATGATGTGGTGATTTCGCTGGAACGCATGAATGCCATCGAAGAGATCGATCCGATCGATCGAACCGCAGTCGTGCAGGCTGGTGTGATTCTGCAGACCCTGCAGGAGGCAGCCGATGCGCAGGGGCTGATGTATCCCCTTGATCTGGGTGGTCGTGGCAGTTGCACCATCGGCGGCAACATCTCGACCAATGCCGGTGGCAATCGGGTGATCCGTTATGGCATGACGCGCGACATGGTACTCGGCCTGGAAGCGGTGCTAGCGGATGGCACGGTCGTCAGTTCGATGAACCGCATGATCAAGAACAACGCAGGCTACGATCTGAAACAATTGTTCATTGGTACAGAAGGCAGTCTGGGCATCGTTACCCGTGCGGTGGTGCGGCTGCGTGAAAAGCCCACTACGCAGTCAACGCTGTTTGTTGCGGTCGAGAGCTTTGAGAAGCTTGGGCAACTGCTGAAGATGATGGACGCACGAACGGGCGGGACGCTGTCGGCGTTTGAAGTCATGTGGAACAACTTCTACACGCTGGTCACCACGGCGCCTGCGAAGAGCCAGCCACCGCTGCCGCAGACGTTTCCATTCTATGTGCTGATCGAGGCCTTGGGTGCCGATGAAGCGGTTGTGCAGTCTGCGCTCGAGGCGGCTTATGAATCCGGTCTGATTGCGGACGCCGTGATTGCCAGTTCCGAGGCGCAACGTCTGCAGCTCTGGGGCATGCGTGATGATGTGGAACAGACGTTTCGTTATTCGCCTTCGTTTACGTTTGACGTCAGTCTGCGACTGTCGCGCATGGAGGCCTACGTCAACGAAGTCAATCGACGGCTTGCAGAAGGTTATGGGAAGTACACCAATTTCACGTTCGGACACATGGGCGACGGCAACCTCCATTTTGTGATTGGTGTGGGTGCCGGTGGACCGGAACATCGGCAGCGGGTCGAAAGCTGCGTCTATGAGCCGCTGCGTGATATCGGTGGGTCGGTATCTGCCGAACACGGGGTGGGACTCGAAAAGAAGCCCTGGCTGGACGTGTCCCGCAGCGCCGATGAAATTGGCTTGATGCGCACCCTGAAACACGCACTTGATCCCAAGGGGTTGCTCAATGCCGGGAAGGTGTTTGATCGCCTGTCATGAACGATTTGCATGAACTGTCCCTGACGGAAGTATGTCAGCACATGAAGAGTGGTGCGCTGACCGCTGAAGCCGTCACTGGACATATGCTCGATCGCATCACGACACTTGAACCTCGCTATAAGGCGTTTGCAACAGTCAGGAGCGAGGAGGCGCTGGCGCGAGCCCGGCAACTGGATTTGCAGCGCAGGGATGGCAAGCCACTCGGTACCTTGCACGGCGTACCTGTGGCTGCGAAGGATCTGCTCTTCATGGCTGGCGAAGTCGTTGCCAGTGGGACTCAGGTGATGGCGGACTTTCGACCGACCACCACCGCTACGGTGGTTGAACGACTTGAACAGGCTGGCGCAGTCATCATTGGCCGGACACAGCTGACCGAAGGCGCATTTTCTGCCCATCACCCAAACATCGATCCGCCCCGTAACCCTTGGGATGCCGGTCATTGGACGGGTGTCTCATCATCGGGTTCCGGGGTCGCGGTTGCTGCACGGCTCTGTTATGGCGCATTAGGCACCGACACCGGTGGCTCCATTCGCTTCCCTTCTGCCAGTTGTGGCGTGGTTGGACTCAAGCCCACCTATGGGCGAGTCAGCCGTTTTGGTGCGTTTGCCTTGGCAGAAAGCCTCGATCACATCGGTCCCATGACACGCACGGTGGCAGATGCCGCTCGTTTGCTGGGGGTGATTGCAGGTCTCGACCCGCGTGATCGAACCACTTCAGATCTTGCTGTTCCCAACTACGTCGCGGCGCAAAGCAAGTCATTGCAGGGCATCGAACTGGCCGTCGACTGGCACTATGCCGAAAGTGGGGTTGATCCAGTGGTCTCCAGCGCGATTCGAGACGCAGTTGAGCGATGTGTTCAGCTCGGTGCAAACGTGCGGGAAGTTGTGATGCCACCCGAATACCACGTGCTGGTCAGCAAATGGGTGGTGACCTGCGCCCGCGAATGCGCACAGGCGCATGCTCAGTACTTTCCATTGCGGCGGAAAGACTATGGTCCTGTGCTCGCTGGCCTGCTCGATCTCGGACTGTCGGTGGGGGACAGTGCCTATGAGGATATCGAAATGGTACGCAACCGCTTTCGTACTGAGCTGGATATCCTGCTCCGCGATGTGCATGCGCTCATTACACCGAACATGGTGGGGCCAGTGCCCTCACTGGACGAAATGAACACGCGAGTGGTTACTCGCCAGTCCGGTGTCGCGTTCACCACCTTTACAGCGCCGTTCAACTATTCGGGGCACCCGACCCTCACTTTGCCAACCGGCCTCGCCGCTGGCCTGCCAACGTCCATTCAGCTCGTCGGGCAGCGCTTCCGTGAGGCTGATCTGGTAAAGATCGGCAGCGCCCTGGAATCTTCCCGGACGCCGATGCCCTACCAACGCATTGGTTGATCGGTAGCCCTCGCCTGCTCGCAGACCCCGGGGACTGTAAAACCGGGCGTCCAGGTGTGACGCCG
>CAMDVY010000346.1 GCA_945878745.1 Klebsiella pneumoniae
ATTGTTACAAACGGGAAGGGCATGACCACCGGGTTCCCACACTGTATCTGTCCAATCTGTGCCGATATGTCCCAGGAGAGCAGCTTTACACTGGACAAGGGAGTATTGCGATGTCCTTCGGGACACGCCTTTGATGTGGCTCGGGAAGGGTACGTCAACCTGTTGCCCGCCAGGGGCAGAAAAGATGCCGTGCACGGTGATACACCAGCCATGCTTCGGTCCAGGCGGCACTTTCTCGACCGTGGACACTATCAATTTCTCGCCGATGCAGTGACTCGCGCGTGTGCTCCGGTGTTATCCGCAGCGACAACTGAACCCAGTGAAAGTGCTCTGCTGGATGTTGGCTGCGGTGAAGGGTATTACCTGGATCAGGTGATGCGGCAACAACCGGTGCTGTTCCCGGGTCCGAGCGACTCAGGCTCTCCCGAGCCACATCGATTGTTGTATGGGATGGACCTCGCCCGCGATGCCGCCCGAATGGCCGCGAAACGCAACCCTCAACTACGCATTGCTGTGGGCAACACCATGGTCCGACTGCCCTTTGCCACCGGGTCTATGGCGAT
This sequence comes from Klebsiella pneumoniae, assembly GCA_945878745.1. GTDB lineage: Bacteria > Pseudomonadota > Gammaproteobacteria > Pseudomonadales > Azotimanducaceae > SYFY01. Next base: position 564 of record CAMDVY010000346.1, read on the forward strand.
GGTGCTGAACTTGTTCGCACCGCGGAATCCGCGAGAGTTTGCGCGCGTACTGGAAACAAACGGGACGCTGCTGGTGGTCATTCCTGCGTCTGAGCATCTTCAGGAAATTCGACAGTTCGTGCCTTTGTTGCCGATCGAAGTTGACAAGCAGGCGCATGTGACTGACCAGTTGAGTGGTTATTTCGAGATGCTTGTTTGTCAGTCTGTTAACGCCACACTCGACCTGCAGCCGTCGGATATTCGTCTGCTGATCGGCATGACGCCAAACGCCTGGTTTGTGCCGGACGACAAGCTGTCTTCGATTGATGATGTCGATGTGCTCCCGACACAGGCAAAATTTACCTTGATGCAATTCCGGAAAAACCAGCGATGACGGTCCTCAGTTTCGGCTCCTTCTGCATTGATCATGTCTACCGGGTGCCACACTTCGTGCGACCGGGTGAAACACTCGCCGCACTCGACTATCAGGTGTTTGCGGGCGGTAAGGGTCTCAATCAATCGTTGGCCATTGCTCGTGCGGGCGCGAAGGTTAGCCAGGCGGGAAGTGTTGGCGAGGATGGAAGGTGGCTGATTGAGATGCTGCATCGTGAAGGTGTGGACGTATCCCATGTTCATGTCGCGTCGGTGTCCACCGGACACGCCCGAATTCAGGTGGATCCATCGGGTGAAAATTCCATAGTGTTGATTGGCGGCGCCAACCGGACCATCAGTCCCGATCTCATTGACGACGTGTTGCGGTCCTTCGGTCCTGGAGATTCGCTGCTGCTCCAGAATGAAGTCAGCCATGTCGAGCACCTCCTGCGTAGCGGTAAAGCAGGCGGCATGCACATAGTTTTCAACCCGGCGCCAATGGATGAACTTGCCAAGTCTCTGCCCCTGGAACTGGTTGATCTGCTCATCGTCAACGAGGTCGAGGCGGCCGGACTTACGGGTGTGGACGATGTTGAATCCATGCTCTCCTCGATGCGTAAACGCGTGCCACAGACGACGGTTGTGCTGACGCTGGGTGGTGCAGGTGCCATCTGGCAAAGTCCTGACAAACAGTTTCACACGCCAGCGGTGCCCGTACAGGTGGTCGATACCACGGGAGCGGGAGATACGTTTATTGGCTACCTGATGGCAGGTCTGGAACAAGGCAGCTCACCGGAGCACGCGATGGAATTGGCCGCAACAGCGGCATCACTCTGTGTTTCCCGGCGTGGCGCGGCGGATTCGATTCCAACTCGAGCTGAGGTAGAGCCAGGCTGACGGGTCCAGGTTGAGCGCAAGTTGAGCCAGAGGCTGGCCCCCGTGTCTTCGATGAGGTTCGATGAGGTGTCCATTGCGGGAGAGCCTGCGTACGATGCGGTGGACGAGGCGGCTGAGCCGACGCTCAAGGGTTGTGTATCCGGTACGGTGACGCGATGGACCGCCTGACTCCTGGGTATAAACTCCTTCAAGGCCGAGCATGTGCGGATGAACATCAAGATTCAGCGTACTGCCATACCGTTGCATAAACCGGAACCCACCATGGGCAATCTGTTCGAAGAATTGAAACGCCGCAAGGTGGTCCGCGTTGCTGGTGTCTATGCGGTGGTGGCCTGGCTGTTGATTCAGGTGGCCAACAATGTCGTGCCGGCGCTGCAATTGCCGGCGTGGACCAACGGCTTCATTGTGTTGCTGTTGCTGATTGGTTTTCCGATTGCGCTGGTGCTGGCCTGGGCCTACGAAGTCACACCCGAAGGGATCAAGCCAGATTCTGGCAACCAGTCGTCGGCTCAGATCGCGGCTCCGCTCAATCAAAAACTTATCTATGCGATGTTTGCTTTATTGCTGCTGGTCGCTGGATTCCAGATTGCCGACCGGTTTCTTGAAGACACGGACGGCGTCGAGAATTCACCGAGGACCAACGTGTTGCTGGATGAAACTCGCGTCGACATCGTCACCCCCGCGACAGACGCACCCACCGATTTCGCGCTTGCGCCCGATGGTCGCCAGATCGTCTTTGTGGCCTCCGATGACAGTGGAGTATCGCTACTGTGGTTGCGTTCCCTGGCCACCACCACTGCACAGCCGTTGGCAGGTACAGAAGGGGCACAGCAGCCATTCTGGTCACCTGATGGCAGCGCCATCGGCTTCTTCGCTGGCAACACGCTGAAACGGCTTGATCTCGGCGGTGGCGCCCCGCAATCCCTGACAACAATAGTTACTCCTCGCGGGGCGTCCTGGGGCGCAGACACTACGCTGTTGTTTTCGCCAAATTTCTCAGGTCCCCTGCTGCGACTGTCCACCACTGGCGGCGAGGTGACCGCGGCGACGACTCTGGAACCCGGACAGTGGAGTCATCGAAACCCTTCTTTCCTGCCCGATGGTCGCCGGTTCCTGTTCTATGCATTAGGTAAGCAAGACCAGGCAGGTATCTATCTGGGCCACCTCGACGGTACCGCGCCGGTTAGGTTGACCGCTGCTGACAGCGCCGGGGTGCTTCATCCAGATGGCTGGTTGTTATGGCAACGAGCCGGCACGCTCACTGCCCAGCGGCTGGATCTGGCGCAGGCGGCGCTGACCGGCGAGCCGCTGACCCTGGCTGACGGAGTAGCGGATAATGAAATCGGTTTAGGTGCTCTGTCAGTCGCAAGCACCGGCTTGATTGCCTATCGGACTGGTGCGGTCCGACAACGGCAACTGACCTGGTTGGACCGCAGCGGCACACTGCTCGGCACGCTGGGGGAGCCCGATGGCACTATGTCTGCGCCTTGGCTATCACCCGATGGTTTACGCGTCGCGGTGCATCGGACGGTGCAGAGCAATCAGGACATCTGGTTGCTGGACGGCGCCCGTACCAGCCGCTTCACCTTCGATGCAACTGGAGATCAATTTCCCCTCGGGTCCCCCGACGGCAGTCGGATCGTGTTCCGATCGGCTCGTACAGGGGCAGGTGATCTCTACCAGAAGTCTACCAGCGGTGCGGGCGAGGAGACGCTGCTGGTCGGCTCCGACCAAAGCAAGACTCCCTCCAACTGGTCTGCGGACGGCCGCTTCCTGTTTTATACCAGCTTCAGCCCTCAGACGGGCTCTGATTTGTGGGCGTTGCCCATGACGGTCGATCCTGTGCCGTTCCTGGTCCTGCAAACTCCTTTTGCAGAAGGCTGGGGGACGTTGTCGTCGGATGGCCGCTGGATTGCTTACTCCTCAAATGAGTCGGGCAGGTATGAGGTTTATGTACGACCTTTTGCGGCCCCGGATGCCAACGCAGCGCCAGCCGCAGCGATGGGCGGCGGTCAATGGCAGATATCCACGGCTGGTGGCTTGTTTCCCGCCTGGAAGCCCGATGGCCTGGAGCTGTATTACGTTGATCCCGGTGGAAACATGCTGGCGGTGCAGCTGATCGTCACTGGCGACAAGGTTGAAGTGGGCACTCCGGAAGTGTTGTTTTCCACGCGTATCCTTGGTGGGGGGACGGACACTGGTCGGGGTCAGCAGTTCGACGTGGCTCTCGACGGCCGCTTCCTGATCAACACTTTGACGGCTGAAGGCGCGACAGATCCGATCACGCTGATTCAGAACTGGAATCCGGAGGCGGCGCAGTGAGGCTTTCATCGCGCTCCAGCAGGGTTGGGAGTAGGGCGCGCGCGGCATAGATATGGACCATCACGTGGAGTTTCGATTGTTTCTGCCACACTTCTTTCGCGGCATCGGTC
>CAMDVY010000347.1 GCA_945878745.1 Klebsiella pneumoniae
GCTACGGGTGCATTGCGGTCAGTCATGGTTGGCAGCACTTCGAACAGATCACGCATCGTGTAACGAAAACCGGTGCGGTCACTGGTCAGGTCATCAAGCAGCTTCGAGACCTCTGCCTTGACCTCACCGATGGACTCTTCGATCAGAAAACGTCGGTCGATGATCATCCGACAGGAGTCGGCCACCAGCGGCGAGGGCAGGCCATCGTGACCTTCCTGCTGGCCGCCATGTACGGAATTGATGTTGAGTGTCGACTGACGAGCGCCTTCAGGTACCACCGGCATGGCTGTTCGCTTGGTGGCCAGGAGCGGGTACAGGCTGTCTTCAAACGACGCAAGTACTGCACCCATGTGGCGAATCGCGCTGTCACCGAGAAAGGGCATGGATCCGTGCGCAATTCGACCAAACGTTTCGATCTCTGCCCACCACACCCCACGATGACCCAGGCACACACGATCCTTGTTGAGCGGCTCGGGAATGATGACGTGGTCAACGGTATCGCGGGTGAGGAGTCCCTGCTCGCACAACCAGGCGACACCTCCGTAACCACCGGATTCTTCATCGGCTGTACCGGAGAGTTCGAGCGTTCCCGGCAGATCCGGCATGACGTCCAGCAATGCTTCCATGGCGATGATGGCGGCAGCGATACCGCCTTTCATGTCGCAGGTGCCACGACCATAGATGCGGTCATCCTGAACGGTCGCGGCAAACGGATCGAAACTCCACCCGGCACCGGGTTCGACCACATCGATGTGACCATTGAAGTGAATGCGTGGGCCGGTTTGTTTGCCGACGCGTTTCGCCATGATATTGATGCGTGGATAACGGTCGGAATCACCCGGCGTCCCTGTGGCGCGCAGGTACTGCACGTCGAAGCCGCGTTTGCGTAGTCGTTCGCCGATGACCTCGGCACACGGGCGATAGTTGTCACCCGGCGGATTGACGGTCGGTATTCTCACCAGTTCCTGAGTCAAAGCGACCAGGTCCTGACGACGGGATTCGATGGCGTAGAACAAACGATCCATCATTGCGCAGCCTGTGTTTCGGCGGTGTAGACGGCAATGGCTATGGCACGGGAGACGACGTTGGCCGCAACCACACCGAGCAGCATCGGATCATCTGTCGGTTTGCCGGCTCGTCCATTACCGAGCGTGAAGACCACGTCGCCGTCTGCCGGGGTATGGACCGGATAAATCGCTCGTGCGAATCCGTCATGGGCAACGATGCTGATTCGCTGCGCGTCAGCACTGGTCAGTTGAGCATCCGTCAGGATCGCCGCCAGCGTCGTGTTCTGCAGTTCCTTGAAGCCAGCCTTGGTGCGAATGCGACGCGCATCGGCAGGCCACGGCGAGGCCACACCGCGACCGCCGAATTCATCGCCGATTTCGAACGGGGCGGCCCAGAAATGAGGGGTGTCGCCCACGTGGGTTGAGCCGGCAGCATTGCAGACGACGACCGCGGTGACGGTGATGCCATCCGGCAATCGTTGACTGGCGATGCCGAAGCCGCCAGGTCCGGTGGCGGTGCTGGCGCCGGTACCTGCACCGATGCGCCCGATTGGGGGAGCTTCCGAGACGTTGTTGCAGGCGTCGAAGCCGAGATCGCGATACGGCGGGTAGCTACCCCACTCATCGATCTTGCCCGTTCGCAGATCGAAGATGATGGCGGCCGGCACGATGGGGATGCGAAACGGCGCGGCCGGATAACCACGCCCTTGTTCCCTCAACCAGGCCTGCACACCACTGGCGGCATCCAGGCCAAACGCGGAGCCACCAGAAAACACCAGTGCATCGATGGTCGATACCAACTGGGATGGCGCCAGCAGATCAGTTTCCCGAGTGCCCGGTGCGCCGCCCATGACGTGAACGCCGGCCACCGCGACATCGTCCGGCAGGATCACCGTTACGCCTGTGTTGTACACAGCGTGAGTGGCGTGCCCAATCCGGAAGCCTGGGGGAAGTGTTTGCATGTCCGGGATCATAACAACGGTGGGGGCTTGCGTCCTCGGCTGCAGATGCGCAGATGCGTTTGCCTGTCTTCGAGTGTCGGGGTGGCTGGCAAGAACAACCAAACCACGTATGCTTTGACCCGCAATAACAGTTGGGGAGAGCTAAATGTTGAAGGCGTCGATAGCGGTCGGTGGTTATGCACGTACCAATGCGCGACATCTGGTCGACATGGTCCAGGAGGCCGAGCGTCAGGGAGTCGACAGTGTCTGGTCTGCCGAAGCCTGGGGTTCCGATGCCGTCACCTCGCTGGCATTTCTCGCGGGGCTGACCACAAAGATCAAGCTGGGCACCGGCATCATGCAGATCAGTGCCCGTACTCCGTCCATGACGGCGATGACTGCACTGTCACTCAACGATCTCTCCGAAGGCCGCTTTCTGCTGGGTCTGGGGGCCAGTGGCCCACAGGTGGTGGAAGGGTTGCATGGCATCTCTTATGCCGAGCCGCTGGCACGGATGCGTGAGACCGTGGCGATTCTGCGACTTGCTTTTGCTGGCGAAAAACTCGTGCACGAAGGCAAACACCATGTGCTGCCTCGCAAGGGCGGGGAGGGCAAACCCCTGCGCCTTGACCATGCGCCTGCGCCGATTCCGATCTATCTCGCAACTCTCGCACCCAAGGCTCTGGAGTTTACGGGTGCGGCAGCCGATGGGTGGTTGGGAACATCTTTCTCGCCGGATCATCCGGAAGCACATCTGGATCACATTCGCCGGGGTGCTGAGCAGGCTGGCCGCAAACTCTCTGACATCTTCCTCAACGTGGGCTGCTCTGTTGCCATCGGTGAAAACGTCGAAGAGTTGATCGATGCCCGCCGTGCCGGGGTTGCCTTTCAGATGGGCGCCATGGGCAGTGCAAAAACCAACTTCTACAACGATGCCTTCAAGCGCGCCGGGTTTACCGATGATGCGCTGGCGATTCAGCAACTGTGGAAGGCCGGCAAGCGGGATGACGCAGCAAAACGCGTACCCGATGCGATGGTCACGGAATTTGGTGCCGTCGGTACCGCTGCCATGGTCAAGGCTCGATTCCAGAAGTACAAGGCGGTCGGGATCAATGGCTTGACTATTCGTATCGAGTCAACCGGCAAGGATCGTCTTGCCGCCATGGAAGAAACCATGGATCTGTTGCGATCGGTCTGACGCGGAGGTTACCAGCATGTCCAGCCAGCCTTACCTGCTGATCACTGCCGATACGCACGCTGGTGGCAGTCATGCGCAGTATCGGGAATACCTTGAGCCAGCCTGGCGTGAAAAGTTCGACGCGTGGCGGGGCGGCTACAAGAACCCGGCACAGGAACATTACGGCACCAAGAAGATGAAGAACTGGGACCTCGCCATCCGCAGCGAGGACCAGAACAGTCAGGGCGTAGTTGGCGAAGTGGTGTTTCCCAATACGGTGCCACCTTTTTTCCGCAAGAGCATCGTCACCGCACAACCACCGAAACCCGAGGACTATGAGCGTTGTCTGGCTGGTATTCGTGCCCACAATCGCTGGCTGGCGGATTTCTGCGCCGAAGATCCGGTGCGCCGCGCGGGTGTCGGGCTGATTCTGCCCAACGATCTGGATGAGGCGATCAAGGACATCGAATTCATTGCGCGGGCCGGACTGCGGGGTGGTGTGTTGTTGCCACTGATACCGCCGGACTGTGGCTGGTTGAAGCCGCTTTACGATCCAGCCTGGGATCGTGTGTTTGCCGCCATTCAGGATCATGACCTCGTCATGAACCAGCACTCCGGTCAGGGTTCACCGGATTATGGCAAGGGGCCGGTTGCCGAGGCCTTGTGGATCTCTGAAGTCACGTTCTACTGCCAGGCGGGTTATCGTCATCTCATCATGAGTGGGGCTTTCGAAAAGTTCCCGCGTCTGAAGTACATCCTCACCGAGTCCGGTTGTGCGTGGGTGCCGGCCATGCTGGGCAATCTGGACCGCGTTCACCGGGGCATTCAGGCCGGCGCCATCGGTGAGATGAACTACAAGGACATGCAGTGGGTGCTGAAGGAGACTCCGAGTTATTATGCCGCTCGAAACTGTTTTTATGGCGCGAGTTTCCCAAGTGTCGATGATCTCAATGGCATCGAGCGGATTGGTGTCGACAAGGTCCTGTGGGGCAATGACTACCCGCATTACGAAGGGACGTTTCCCTACAATCTTGAGTCTCTGAGGTTGACGTTCAGCGGATTGTCAGAGCCGGTGCGACGCAAGGTGCTCGGCGAAAACGCTGCAG
>CAMDVY010000348.1 GCA_945878745.1 Klebsiella pneumoniae
AGGGTTCCGTAATTTCCCGATGCATCGTTCGCGTCGGTCGTCTGCTCGCGTAATGCGGGATGACTGAACCAGCCGAGCACACCGAGACGGTACTGGACGTTGACGACAATCACGTCGCCGGTAACCACCAGACGTGATGCATCGTAAACCTGCGCACTACCGATGGAGTTGCCGCCGCCATGTATCCAGACCATCACCGGTCGACGGTCATCGCTTTGGGGTATTGCATCTGCATCGAAGCGTGGCGCAAAGACATCCAGGTACAGGCAATCTTCGTTACCTTTCACCTTGGTCGAGTCCTGCATATCCAGCTGCGGACACTCGCTTCCCGCCGACAGCATCTCGCGCGTGCCTTCCCAGGCAGCTGGCATCCTTGGAGCTCGCCAGCGCAGGTCACCCACCGGTGGGGCGGCGAACGGAATACCCTTCCACACGTGCGCAGCGCGTGCCGGATGGGCATAACCGATAACAGCGCCTTGTTCGATGGTTCTCGTGGCTGCAGGATCGGCGACCGGCGGGGGTTCATCGGAACCACCACAACCTGTCACCAGGAACGCCATTAGCGCGACCCACAAACTGGTCGATAGACGCTGACGGATGTTGTTACCAACAGGTGCGATCTGCTGCGGGTTCATCAATTGGTTTTTCCAGTCAGATCTGTTTCTTCAGGGTTTCCTGGGGGCCAGCAATCTGGCCACACCATCCTTGCCATCGCTCAAGAGACCGGCCCGTCCGTAAACAAACAGCTTGTCCCGCGAATCGGCGATATCAAGGTTTCGCATGGTCAATTGACCAATGCGGTCGGCTGGCGTGAACGCCCCTTCACCCCGCTCCATGGTCAGCCGTTCCGGGTGGTAGGTGAGGTTCGCACTCTGCGTATCCAGCAACGAATAGTCATTGCCACGCCGCAGTTCAATGGTCACTTCGCCGGTGATGGCACTGGCAATCCAGCGTTGCGCGGTTTCGCGCAGCATCATGGCCTGCGAGTCGAACCAGCGTCCCTGATAGAGCAGTCGCCCAAGCCGTCGACCATTGGTACGGTACTGTTCTATCGTGTCTTCGTTATGGATACCGGTCACCAGGCGCTCGTAGGCGATGAACAGCAGAGCCATGCCGGGCGCTTCATACACGCCTCGACTCTTCGCTTCGATGATCCTGTTTTCAATCTGGTCTGACATGCCCAGACCATGCCGCCCGCCAATTTCGTTGGCTTCGAGCATGAGTGCCACCGGGTCGGAGTAAGTCACACCATTGAGTGCCACCGGCACACCTTCTTCGAACGTGACTCGAACGGTTTCCGGTTTGACCGTCACCTCATCCTTCCAGAACGCAACGCCCATGATCGGGTTGACGATACGGATGCCCTTGTCGAGAAACTCGAGGTCCTTGGCTTCGTGGGTCGCACCCAGCAGATTGGAGTCCGTCGAATACGCCTTCTCCGCGCTCATCTTGTAATCGAAACCGGCTGCGCGCAGGTAGGCCGACATTTCTGCCCGACCACCAAACTCATCAACAAATGCCTGGTCCAGCCAGGGCTTGTAGACCTGCAGATTCGGATTGACCATCAACCCGTAGCGGTAGAAGCGCTCGATGTCATTGCCCTTGTAGGTGCTGCCATCACCCCAGATGTTGACGTCGTCTTCCCGCATGGCTGCCACCAGCATCGTGCCAGTAACAGCTCGGCCGAGGGGCGTGGTGTTGAAATAGGTCGCCCCTGCCGTGGTGATGTGAAAGGCGCCACTCTGGATCGCTGCGATACCCTCGGCAACCAGCTGGGAACGCGCATCGATCAGTCGGGCGAGTTCTGCGCCGTACTCGCGGGCCTTGCGCGGGATGTCGTCATAGTTGGATTCGTCGGGCTGACCGAGATTCGCCGTGTAGGCATACGGAATGGCGCCCTTGGCACGCATCCAGTGCAGCGCGGCGCTGGTGTCCAGGCCGCCCGAGAACGCGATGCCGACCTTGGCACCAACAGGAAGTGATTGAAGAATGACTGACACGATGAAGCCTGCCCTGATTCCGGAAAAGGGCGCGATCTTATCATTTGCAGCCCACCCGCCTCAGCCGGTTGGGGGGAGACCGGGGCTTTTATCGATCCGAGCTAACGGTTGCGGGGTCGAATACCCGAGCCATGATCTGCTCCATGGGAAAGGCAGAGCCGGGGTCCACCTTCCGTCGGCGGGAGCGATCGCAGGGCAATGTCCTGTGATCGAGATCGGAATGGCGCTTGATTCCAGCGCGCTCGATCCCGCGCCGTCTGACGATGTCCTGCAGCAGCGTTACCAGTGCGGACGATTGCGCCTCGGGAAATGGATCGACGCCGTCCCCATCATTGATCAGTTCGACGGCAATGGACCGACCGCTGTAACTGAACACATGATGGGCCAGCTGGTCTTCAGGCACGCTGGCGCGTGTGGTGCCATCCCGATCGATCATGTAGTGGATCCCGAGTACCGGATGCGCCTCGATTTGCCGAAGATTTTCGTCGAGTTTGCCGGCTGGCACCCAGATCGGCAGACCGGTTGCCGTGTCACAGGTCGGCCCACCGGTGGAGTGAATGACGATCATGCTGATGGGTTCTGTCCGAGCCGCACCGGAGCGACGCGCTTCGGCCAGGGGCGACACCATCAGCACCCACAGGACCAGGGCGCTAGCGGATCGTCGATTCACGACGAACTCGCAGCAAAACGTAGGCTGCGGCGCTGGCGACCATCAGCGCAGTCAACAGAAACGGCAGCTCCGGCATCAACCGGTACAGCCCGGGGCCTATCAATGGTCCAACGATCCAGCCTGCCGACGAACACGCAGCACTGATACCCGCTACACCGCCCTGCTCCTCCGCTGATACGGCCAAAGAAGCTCCGGCACTGAATCCGGCACCCGCGAACCCCATGCCAAGACCCATGCACACATTGGCAAAAAGAAATGCATTGAACGACACAAACACCGCCATGATCAGCAGAGCCACGGTTATCAAGGGCAAACCGATACCCAACCAGCCAGCCGGCGGCAATGACACTCGCTGAACGATGACCGATTGTGCCAGCAGCCCGGCAACTGCGGATCCCACCATCGTGTAACCAAACGCGCTCGCGCCAGCCGCAGCATCGAGATGCAGCGAATCCTGGATTCGAAACGACAGGGTCTGTTGCACAACCGCCGCGCCCATGAACATGAGGATGCCGGGGATGATCCAGGGCAGCAGCCGCGGATCCGTGAACCCAACCTTGGGTCGTGGTGCCTGACTCGGCGCCCTCGGTGCGGAGGGCAGATAGATCCACGACAAGACTGCGGCAACCGCGACACAGGCCACGGCCAGAATAAACGGCGCCAGCAACGAGACCATCGCCAGCAGCCCGCCGATGGCAGGACCGGCGATGGAACCCAGATTGTTTGCCGCGCCAATCCGCGCGAGGCCTTTGGCGCGACTGCCGGCGCCGGTAATGTCTGCAACGTACGCACCGGCCGCAGGTTGGGAGGCGGACATGAGGGTCGCCTGGGTCATGCGCGCAGCGATCATGCACAGCCATGCATAAAAGGGTGCCATCAACCCTTCCAGCGCAAACCAGAAGCTGGCCGCAAACAGCGATCCACCGATGACATAACCGAGCTGGCCAATCAGAAAGACCTTGCGGCGACCGAATCGATCACTGGCCCGTCCCCAGTAAGGCCCCGCAAAAAAGAACACCAGCGAAGACGCCGCGATGATCGCGCCAACCTGGATCTCCAGCAGACCCACTTCACGACCAATCGAGGGCAACACGGCAAACATCGCACTCTGTCCCATCGCCTGTGCGGCGATACTGCCGCAAAGCAGGAGATAAACCCGTCGATGGGAAATCGCCGCGTTGTGCGGAACTGCGTCAGACATCCATGACTCCGACCAAGCTATGTGACTCCGCTGGCCATGAGGGCCTGGGTAAAAGTCGCGCAGTCTAGCAGTCGCAATCGCTAGATTTTCAGGTGATCATCCAGCGATTCGAAGAAACTGATGACCTTGTTGAACTGTTGCATCGAGCTCAGGTACCGGCTCTCGCTGCTGGTTGCCTGAGGTGGTCTGAAGCCGATCGACAGCTGCATCGGGTAACGCGGGAAGTCGCCGATCAGGGTACGCAGGCACTGACAGGCCCGCACATCAAGAATGAGATTCAGAAGCAGCAGATTGTCACCGACATCTTCAAACTCTCCCTGTTCGATGAGATCAAGAAT
>CAMDVY010000349.1 GCA_945878745.1 Klebsiella pneumoniae
CGCCTCAGCTACTTTCAGCACGATGATCTGCATCTGGGCCAACCGATGGATTGGCACCGCGACTGGAATCAGCAGCTCGCTTCACCCCAGGCCATGTGCCCGCTGGTGGATTATCGGGTTGCGCACGTGTCCGGCGACTGCAAGGAAGTGTGGGAGCCGAATCGGCATCATCAGCTGGTTGTGCTGGCGCGAGCCTGGGTTGTCACGAAAGACCCTCGTTATGCCGATGGTGTCTGGGCAGTGCTGCGCAGCTGGCTGGATGCCAACCCGTTTGGTCATGGCATGAACTGGAAGAGCCCGCTTGAACTTGGCGTGCGCCTCATCAACTGGGTGTGGGCACTTGACCTGGTGCGTGGGCATCCTTGTGACGAATCGTTGTGGCAGCGTGTCCACGCCGCGATCCATCAACATGTCTGGGATCTCGCGCGCAAGTTCTCCAAAGGCAGTTCAGCCAACAATCACCTGGTGGGTGAAGCCGCGGGCGTATTTGTTGCGACGATCTGGTTACCACATTTGCCGAACGCGGCCGTGCTGCGTGATCTCGCCCGTCAAATCCTGATCGAAGAAATTGACAAGCAGTTTCACGCCGATGGCGGCACGCGCGAACAGGCGCTCGGTTACCAGTTTTTCAGCATCCAGTTCTTCACGATCTGCGCCTTGCTGGCGCGGCAGGCAGGCGTGCCCATGCCGGCGGCCTACATGAACAGATTGCGGTCCGCCTATGTTTATCTCGCGGCATTTGGAGAAGGCGGCCTTGAGTTGCCATTTTATGGCGACAAGGACGATGGCTATGTGCTCGACCTGGGCGATGGCTCCCACAACGTACAGGCCATGCCTGCACTTGCGTCTGTGTTGTTCGAGGGCAGACAGGCTTCGACTTCTGAGGCCGCGTTCTGGTTGTGTGGCGCTGCCGTGGAAGATATCTCAACGGGTGACATGAGCCAAAGCGCAGCAAATTCGCTTGAATCACGGGCATTCGTGGATGCCGGCCACTACTTGATGCAATGTGGCCTCGCCAATGATCGAATCTGTGTCCATGTCGATTGCGCGCCGCTGGGTTATGGCAGCATCGCCGCACATGGTCATGCCGATGCGCTGGCGTTCACGCTGCGCATGGGTGGTCTGCAAATGCTGGTGGACCCCGGCACTTTTGACTACTTCACCCAGCCCGAGTGGCGAGATGCATTCAGACATACACGCGCACACAACACGGTCTGTATCGATGACGAGAATCAGAGTGAGTTACTGGGTGCGTTTCTCTGGGGCCGCCAGACGGCAGCAAGTTGCATCGCCTGGGAAGATGATCCGGCATTGACGTTCTTTCGGGGCCAACACGATGGCTATCAGGCGTTGCCCGACCCGGTCCACGTCGAGCGCAGTTACTGTCTGGATAAATCACGACGCTCTCTGCATATCGAGGACGATCTGGCAGCCGGTACCGAGCACGACTATGCCGCAGGGTTTCACTTTCATCCTGAATGTCAGGTGACGGTTGCCGGGTCCGTGGTCAGCGCCAGCCGTGCCAATCAGACGTTGACCATTGGCCTGCCGGAGGGTGTGCGAGTAGACGTTTATCGAGGCGATGAGCAGGCGCAGCTGGGCTGGTTCAGTGCGGGTTATCATCACAAGGCACCGGCAACGACGGTAGTTGTTCGCAAGCGTTTCACGGGCAAGCTCAAACTAAGCTATGAACTCGCGATGCCTGCTTCAGCCACTGCGAGGTTGTACGACCTCAAACAGCATCAACGCGCACGCTGACTGATTTGCAGCTGGATCCTCTGAACAATTCGCGCTCCTCGCCCTTCCCTTTAAAAAAAGCCCTGGAGGGCGATGGAAAGCAGACCATTGGGTCACTACCAATGAAGTTGGCAGATTGTAGGAGCGCTCTCCTGAGCGCGATCTTTGATGATCCCAACCATCTTTGATCCCAACCATCTTTGATCCCAAGCATCGCGGTCAGGAGACCGCTCCTACGGGGGAGACTCGGACAGGGCTGCTCACTGCCGCGCTGGCTTGTGTGTCTGCAATGTTGCCAATCATTGTTGAATCCAGGGTAATCAGACCGTCCTTAATCGGTTCGGACCATCAGCTTGCCGGTGTTTACACCTTCGAACAGCTGAACCAGCGCTCGCGGTAGTGACTTGAACCCGTCGATCACGGTTGCCTGGTGCTTGATCAGGCCCGCGTCGATCCAGTGTTTCATCTCTTTGCTGGCTTCACCAAACTGGCGAGCGTAGTCGATGACGATAAAACCTTCCATGCGAGCGCGGCGATACACCAGGTTGAAGTAGTTCTTCGGACCTGGAATCGGGCCAGTGGCGTTGTAGCGCGAAATGCCTCCGCAGATGACCACGCGGGCATTCATGGCAATGCGAGCGAGACAGGCATCGAGGATTTCGCCGCCGACGTTGTCGAAGTAGACGTTGATGCCCTGCGGACAAAGTCGATCCAGTTCTTTCCCGACGTTTTGCGTCTTGTAGTTGATGGCTGCATCAAAACCGAGATCGTCCATCAACCAGCGGCACTTTTCCGAAGAGCCTGCCAGGCCAATGACTCGGCAACCTTTGATCCGCGCAATCTGCCCGGCGATGCTGCCGGTAGCACCGGCTGCGCCAGAAATAACAACGACGTCACCGGGTTTTGGCTGGCCCAGATCGAGCAACCCGAAATAAGCCGTCATGCCGGTTCCGCCCAGTACGCCAAGCGCCATCACCGGATCAACACCTGCCGGAAACACGCGCATGGGCACATTCCGACCATTGGAAACGCAGTAATCCTGCATGCCGAAGCTGCCTGAAACCAGAGTGCCAACGGCGTAGTCGGGGTGATTCGATTTGACGACTTCGGCGGCGCTGCCTGCCCGCATGACCTCGCCAATCTGTAGCGGTGCAACATAGTCGGCTCGATTCTCCATCTGTCCTCGCATCGACGGATCGAGGGAGATGTAGGTTGTGCGGACCAGGACCTCGTTCGCGCCAGGCTCCGGGACAGCGGCTTCTGCATAACTGAGGTCGGACTCCTTGACCATGCCTTTGGGGCGGGCAGCGAGCAGAAACTGGCGATTGATGGTCGCAGAGGCCATGGGTAACTCCATTGATGATGCAGCGATTGTGTCCGGATCGCGGGCCGACCGCCACAGCGGAAGCCTGCGCCCAAGTGACACGCATCCGCTCGTTCCGGAACTCCTGTAATCGGGATGTACTGGCGCCGCAGAAAGGTGTCCTCGGGGGCTGGGCGAGGCCGGAAGCAGCGGGTACACTTCAAAACATTCATCAGTGACTGTTTTTCACCGGGAGAAATTTCATGACGGTCTACCGCAAGATTGATCGCTTTGCCGATCCGCAAACCAGCAAGACACCCTGCGAAAAGGCACCGGATCCAGATCTGGGTCATGACCTCATCCCCAAGGAGCGATACACCTCCACGGAGTTCATGAAGCTCGAGTGGGATCGCCTGTGGACCAAGGCCTGGCTGATGGGTGCCTGGATCGGTGATCTGAAAGAGGTGGGCGACTACGTCGTCACCAAGATTGGCAAGGAGAGCATCGTCCTGACCAAGGATGAAAACGGCCAGTACAACGCTTTCTACAACGTCTGCTCTCACCGGGGCAACCAGGTTGCTTATGGCGCGCAGGGCAACACCGACCGGTTCCGTTGTGCCTACCACTTGTGGGAGTACAACCTGCGTGGCGAACTGGTCAACGTGCCGGATGCCGAGACGTTCCCGCAAGGAGCGCCTTGCGACAAGCTGTCCATCGTCAAACTGCCATGTGATGTATGGGGCGCGTGGGTGTGGTTCAGCATGAATCCCGATGCCGAGCCCCTGAGCGAGTTCCTCGGCATGATTCCAGAGCACCTTGATCCCTATCACATGGACAAGATGGTTCTGGTCAATGACGTGACCGTTGAATGGGATTGCAACTGGAAAGCGTCCGTTGACGCGTTCAACGAAACCTATCACCTGGCAGGTACTCACCCACAGTTGATGGGCTTCATCGAAGACTACGATGTCCAGATCGACACGTACGAGCGTCACAACCGTTACCTCATTCCGTTTGGTTCAGTCTCGACACACATTGCCGACGGCAGCATCATGGACGACGGTTTGCGAAGCTTCCTTGCGTCGCACGGGATGAACCCGGATACCTATCAAGGCGACGGCCTTGGCGCTCGACGCGCGCTGCA
>CAMDVY010000350.1 GCA_945878745.1 Klebsiella pneumoniae
AAGCGAGCAGTCTCTACCTCTGTTTAAACATCAAACCGACCCAAAAGCTTAAGAAGAAGGGTTGTACACGGAGAGGGATCCATATAAGCGGTCTCCTGACCGCGATAGATGGGGTCATCGAAAATCGCGATCGTTGGGATCATCGAAGATCGCGATCAGGAGGTCGCTCCTGCCATTCGAGTTCGCCTTATCGTGCCTGCCAATCCGGCGCACGCTTTTCCGCGAATGCACGCGGGCCTTCCAGCGCGTCAGCACTCTGGCGACGACGCATCTCCCACTCGTAAGGTGTGCTGTGGGCTTCGTGCAGCGGCTTGTCAAGGCCGCGCATGGCCGCTTCCTTGGTGGCGCGAACGGCCAGTGGCGCACAACGCAGGATGTCTCGCACCCACTCATCAACACTGGTGTCGAGGTCAGCGGCCGGAACAACCTGATTGACCAGACCGAGTTCGTAGGCGCGGGCGGCGCTCATGTGCCGGCCGGTCAGCAGATAACCCATCGCCACCTTGAGGCCGATCTGTCGTGGCAGTCGATGTACCCCGACGCCGGCAGCGAGCAGACCGCGTCGTGGTTCGGGCAGTCCCAGCTCCGCATGATCGGCAGCGACGATGATGTCGCAGGCCAGTGCCAGTTCCAGACCACCACCCAGTGCAAAACCGTTGACCTTGGCAATGACCGGCTTCGGAAAGTACCATCGTTCGTTCAGTGGTGTGGTTTCATCGAGCAGCTTCTGCCAGGACGCCTTTTGTTCACCGGAGGCATCTCGTTCGACTGCGCGATGCTTGAGGTCTGCACCGGCACAGAACGCCTTGCTGCCTGCGCCAGTGACGATCGCGATCCAGATGTTGTCGTTGCGCTCGACCTCATCGAAGTGCTGTGACAGCGACCAGCGCAGGTCCGGATTGAGTGCGTTCATGGCATCCGGGCGATTCAGCGTGATCGTCGCCACGTGGCCTTCAATTTCGAACGTCGATACGTTGGTCGTTGTCATTGCGTCCCCCTGGTTATTACCGCAGGAAGGATATCATCCGGGATCGCCTGACAAGGCCGCTCCAGGCGCAGGAACCCATTGGCATCAGCCCTGCGATGCTCGATCGACGAGTCAACGTATTTCACCGAGGAATACTTGTTGATGCGTGATGCCGCTGGCGGTTCTCTGAATCGCATCGGCCGGCCCACGAGCCTGCAGGTTCTGCCGGCTGACGGGCAAGGGTCGGAAGTTAGTGTGGGTCTGTGCCGAGAAGGCTTGGCACTGGTGCTACTGGACACTTTTGGCGCCGAGCCCGTCACAAGTTTGTCTGTGTTTTGTTCTGTTGACTGTCGGGACCTTCTGGCCCGCGTTATTCTGTGGCGAGGTACGAAAGCGGTTGCAAAGCCGGTTGTCACATCTCACCAGCATCCTCAGTTGCCCCACCTCCTAGCGGACTGACGAGCGTTTGATCAAGGAGCGTTTTTCGCGAATGAAAATTCTGATAGTTGGCAATCTTGGTTACATCGGCCCAAGCGTTGGCGCGTATTTTCGGCGTGCCATGCCGGATGCCGAGCTGATTGGATTCGACATTGGCTATTTCGCGCATTGCCTGAGTAGCGCAGATCACCTGCCTGAAACGAGGTTGAATGCGCAACTCTTTGGTGATGTCCGGGCGTTTCCGGAATCTTGCCTGCAGGGCGTGGATGTTGTGCTCAACCTGGCTGCGATCTCGAATGACCCAATGGGTAACGAGTTCGAAAAAGTCACCATGGATGTGAACTATCGCGCAGCGATCACGATTGCTGAAGCTGCCCGTCGTCACGGTATCCGTAATTATGTCTATGCATCAAGCTGCAGCATCTATGGTGCCGGTGGCGAAAGCGCAAAAGTGGAGTCGGACAGTCTCAATCCATTGACTGCCTATGCGCGCTCCAAGGTCGCCGCAGAGCAAGACCTCGCGCCACTCGCAACCAATGACTTCGTGGTTACCTGTCTGCGGTTTGCGACAGCGTGTGGATTCACGGATCGTGTTCGACTGGATCTCGTGCTCAACGATTTTGTCGCGGGTGCGCTGGTCAACAAGCGGATCGACATCCTCAGTGATGGCTCACCCTGGCGACCGCTCATCAATACCAAGGATATGGCGCGGGCGTTTCACTGGGCAGCCCATCGGCGGGCTGATTGTGGTGGCAAGTTCCTGGCTGTGAACACGGGCTCCAGCGACTGGAATGTACAGATCAAGGATTTGGCAGAGGCGGTTTCCAGGACCCTGTCAGGGACGTCGTTCAGCGTCAACAAAGAGGCTAGCCCCGACAAGCGGTCGTATCGGGTGAACTTTGACCTTTTCAAGCAGCTTGCGCCGGATCATCAACCGCTGTGGGATCTGCCAGCGACGATCAAGGAGCTCAGTGAAGGTTTGAGTGCGATGAACTTTGCGGATGCCAATTTCCGCGAATCGCAGTTCATACGCCTCAAGGTGCTGGCCAGGCTGCGTGATCTTGCACGTCTGGATGGCGATCTGTGCTGGACAGGCAAATAGCCGAACTCTTCTCGCTGCGACGGCGAATCGGCATCAGATTGTGATGTTGCCGATTCCGCCGTCAGACCTCTGATTCAAACCTCTGATTCAAACCTCTCTCCCTTTCCGCGCGTCGAATGGTGATACTCGGTCACCGGGTGTTCAATCCGCGGAGAGGAATTGGTGATGGAACTTGAAACGGTATTCGGATTGGCCAGTCAACTGGCCATGGTCGGTTGGCTGGTCCTGGCTGCGACGCCTTATCGATACGCGATTGCCAGGTCGATCGCCTTGGTAGTGGCGTTGGTGTTGGCCGCTGTATATGCAGCGCTGATGGGAACCTTCTGGGGGCAAGGGGAGGGTGGCTTCGGCAGCCTGGCGGGTGTGCAGGCGTTGTTTGCGCATCCTGGTCTGCTGCTCGGTGGATGGATTCACTACCTTGCGTTTGATCTTCTGGTCGGTACCTGGGAGCGGGAACAAGCGGCTGCAATCGGACTGTCCCGCTGGCTGTTGTTACCCTGCCTGTTCATGACGTTCATGTTTGGGCCGGTAGGTTGGTTGCTGTTCATGGCGATGCGATTCGTGCGGACATCGATGCAGGCGAAAGCAGCCGAAGCAGCCGGGTGATCAAGATGGGGATGACATTGCCCGGATACGGTCTATACACGGAACTGATGCGACGACAGCCTGCCCTCGCCAGTACTGCGCTGGTATTCCTGCTCGCCATGGTGCCGACGATGCTGGCACTGTCGTTCGACACCCGCACGGTCAACGACATCAGTGTGTGGGTGAAACCCACCAAATTCCTGCTGTCGCTGGCGGTGTACTACCTGACGATCTGTTGGTTCTTTGGTTATCTCCCGGCCGATGTTCAACGGACCCGTGTCGGGCGTTTCATCATCTGGGGAACCATCAGCGTTGGTGTTGCTGAAATGCTCTGGTTGTTACTCGCCGCAACTGCGGGTGTACCTGCTCATTTCAATCGAGAATCGATCGTGTGGTCGATTGCATACCCGGTTGCCGGAGTGGGTGCGACGGTGTTGTTGATCGGCATGTTCATGCAGGCGCGCCTGATAGCACGCCATGCGCTACCGGGTGTTTCGCCGCTGTTCAGGCAGGGGATCGTCGCAGGTACCTATCTCGCCTGCGTCTCGACTCTTCTGACTGCATATTTCCTGGCAGCCGGGACGGGCCATTGGGTCGGAGGCACAGCGTCCGACATGAATGGCCTGCCGGCGCTTGGTTGGTCACGCACGGGCGGTGATCTTCGGGTTCCGCATTTCTGGGCGCTGCATGCGCATCAGCTGGTGCCCCTGCTGGTGTGGGTGCTCGCCGACCAGCTGGGTTGGGTGAAAGCGAGAGCCGGCGTGATCTTGATCGCGGCTGCCTATGTTGTCTTTGTTGTCGGTGTGTTTGTGCAGGCGTTGAGTGGTCAACCGTTTCTTTTTGCGCTGAGCGGATTCTGAGTCAATGCAGTGGTTTTCCTGGCTCGATAGAGTGCTGAGTGCACGTGCACTCGAAGTTGCCAGGTAACGGTCTTGGCCGGGTGCAACTGATGAGACAGGTCTGATGCAATGCGTCGTCTGCGAACTTTCGACCTGTGTTGCGTTTCTCACCGTCGATGAACGCGATTACTGGCGATGCCTTGCGTGTCTGGCTACCTTCCTGGACCCATCACAGTTACCGTCAGCAGAG
>CAMDVY010000351.1 GCA_945878745.1 Klebsiella pneumoniae
CTACTTGGAGATCCTGGCTGAGTCAGTCCATGTCCATTGCACGGCAGCCACAGATAGAGACTGCGACCACTATCTTGACCAAGCAGAGGATATCCTCGAAGCAGCGCCGTCGTCTGAGCCCATGCTCCGGGCTAGTCTCAAGTTGATGCGAGCCGAACAGCTACTTACCCAAGGCCAGGCCAGCGCGGCGCTATCGCTGCTCGAGCCGCACGCCGAGTTGGCAACCATCAAGCGTGTTCGCTCGCAGGCGGGATTCAACGCTGCCGGGCGTTGGCATCTGGCAATGGGACAGGCACTGCTGGCCACTGACCAACCGGATAAGGCAAAAAGGCACCTCGATCTGGGTGCCAGGATAGGCAAGGACTGGTAGCTCGTGGCCCGCTCGCGTCCACACCCACGGCGAGTCCTATAAGGTTCTGTAGTCGGTCTTGGGCAAACAGACCGGCACCTATGTACGAAGCAGGATATCGAATGTACTACGAGGATCTGCGCGGCAAGACTCACCCTTTCATGGGGTAAAAATCCAGCATGCATGAAATTGCTTGTGTAAGCAGATCTGCCGACAGTAGTGGTCTAAACAGACAGGGGAAACGCTCAATAAGGCATAGTCGCCAGCCGATTACCTCTGGACGATGATCTCGAGATCGCCCGAACAGAGAGGATTCACGCAACGTTTCGTCCATTGGAAACCGAAGAGCGCATAACAAGCTAAACGTTCGCTGTGGCTAACCGCAAGCATGGGGTCGTGTTTGGCAACGGCGTAGTCGGGCAGCCACAGTCAGCTGACGGATACGCAATTCCGATCGAGAACTCGTTGGTCACCACCAGTCTGCCGAAGAGGCTGGCACCCCTGCGGAGCCTGTTTGTGAGTTTCGACAAGTCAGTACCTCTGGCTTGCAACGCGGGTCATTTTGGCTTTCGGTGGAAATTCCAAGCGACAGACACGGCACCCCACCCCCCCCCCGACGCCATCATGATTTTCTCTTCAGTTCTGCATAAACTCGACCACGTGTGACCGTTGGATAGATGGAATGATCAAGCTGTACGGTGTTGCCAACTCACGAGTATTCCGGTGCATCTGGGCCTGTGAGGAGCTATCCCTTCCCTACGAAGTAGTACCCATCGACTTCCGCGGTGAAAGTCGTCGCCCAGAGTTCCTGCGCATCAATCCCAACGGCCACGTGCCGGCCATGCTGGATGGCGACCTGATCCTGTGGGAGTCGATGGCGATCAATCTGTACCTCGCCGAAAAGTACGGCGAAGGCAAATTGTTGCCGTCAGGCTCCGCCGAACGCGGCGGGGTTTATCAGTGGACACTCTGGTCGGCCTGCGAGTTTGAAGGGCCGGTGGATGCGTCAGCCAAACTGGGGATGCGGATGCGTCCGGAGTGGGTGGCCGAGCGGCTTGCAGTCGCCGAATCCATACTGGGACAGAGGCCCTATCTGACGGGTGAGGAATTCACGCTTGCTGATCTGCATGTTGCCGCAATGCTGATGCGACCGGCAGTGCCCTTTGCCGACGTGAAGTTGAAACACCCCAATACCGCCCGCTGGTTTGACGCATGTGCAAACCGCCCTGCTTTTCTGCGAACCGACGTCATGCGTCGGGACGGGGTTTGATGGAGGCTGTCTCACCGTATTGGTTTATTCGGCTGGATCGGCTCTGGCGATTTGGCCGGATCTGGCTGGGAATTCTGGTGTTTCTGATCCTGACTCTGTTGTTCGCTGCAATGTTCGGGATCATGGGCAACACCGACAACACCGAGGAAGCGCAAGCCCTTCTCGGCATCTGCCTGTTTTTTGCCAGCATCAACGCGACCGCCCTGGTCGGGACCATGGCGATCATCGAACGGTCCCAACTGACCATCGATCAGCTCAAGCCCCTGCTGGGGACCGACACTGAACGATTCGCGGCGATACGGGCCGCACTGTCCGGGGCTCCCCGAAAATGGCTGTGGTCGGTCACCTTCATCAGCCTTGCCGCGGGCTTGCTGCATACCCTGACAGTGAATTCGGCGAACGCCGCTGCCAACTTCAACGTGCCGAGTGCGGGGGCGAGTCTGGGAACCATGCTGACCTGGTTCATTCAGCTGCATGCTATTGCCGCACTGGTGCGTACTGCTCACCTGTACACGCAACTTGGCCGTGAGGATATCACGCTGGACGTCCTTCGGCCGGAGCAGCTGGCGCCGTTCGGCAGGCAGGCGTTGCTCCCCAGCTTGCTGCTGATGGGCACGCAGCTGTATTACCCGCTGCTCTCCCTGAATGGCCAATTCAACGCATATGCCACCCTGCCTGGCTTCGTCCTGACGCTGCTGTCGGCGATCT
Source organism: Klebsiella pneumoniae (assembly GCA_945878745.1). Lineage (GTDB taxonomy): Bacteria > Pseudomonadota > Gammaproteobacteria > Pseudomonadales > Azotimanducaceae > SYFY01. Next base: position 2,328 of record CAMDVY010000351.1, read on the forward strand.
ATCTGCTGCTGAGGCCAATCTGGCCAGTCCATGTGCACATGCGGGAGGCCAAGGCGTCCCTGCTGGCCAGCACCGAAGCAGGTATCGCTCGTTGGCGAGAAGACAATCCGGATCGGAATTTCACAGGCTCCGCTACCGGGAACCTTGTGACCATTCTGACGTTTCGGAACCATGTCCGCGCCCTCCCGGAATGGCCACTAAATCTCGGACTAGTGGGTCGCTGGTTGTTTTACATCGTCATTCCGCCGCTGACCTGGGCGATGGCAGCGTTGATGGAAAACTCGATAAATGCCTTCCTGGGGTAAGGTCGGCCGCTTCCCAGCAGGAGTCGCTTTCAGCTAGGAGTCTGCGCGGCAGAAGGCGGCGGTGCGAGGCGAGTGTCAATTCGAGTCCGATTTTTCGTTCGTTTGAGACGCGTAGTGGGTGCTACGCAACGAAAACGAACGGAAAATCGGGCCGAAGTGGCGCCGCCGCAGCCTGTCGACCTTCTGCCGCGCAGACTCCTAGCCACACTTAAGCGAGCGTTTGGTGCACTTCACACGCGTCGCTTCCCGCCGTCCGCCTGACAAGCGAATACCGCTCCGTTCAAACAACATATCCATTTCGAGCAAGCACCGGACCGATTGCATTTTCGATCGCTCGCAGATGACGTGGTTCCAGATCCTTTTCAAAAGCTGCTTTGCGGGATGAAGTGATATCAAAGGTATTGAGTTGTTTCGCGAAATCCGGCGTAAACGACAGTCCAAAGAAGTCCAGGATCTCTCGGCAGTGCTCGGCAGGATCATCCAGAAAATCTTCGTACCTTAGTTTCAGATACCGCTCAGGCGCTAGTTTGGCTTCCGCATCGGTATAGGAGTTCAAAAGCTTTTCCCAGCCCAGTGCAGCGAGCACCGGGAAACCCAGACCAGATGCCTCCCAACGACTCTGCTGGTCCGTGTCCAGCGTACCCCACAGCCAATTAAACGTCCCTTCGTAACCATTCCACCAGCGCATCTGCTGCCAGGAATTGGCGACGGCCCTCCCGTCCCGTATAACGTGCAGGAATCGCGCTTCAGGAAAGATCGTGCTGAAAAACCCGAGACGCGACCAGCCTGTGTATTTGTGCAGGAGTACTGGAGACCCGCAACTTGCATATCGGGTTCCGAAAAAATCACGAAAACGCTTGTTCAGCCAAGGCGTCACGTCATCTTCAACAAGATCCCGGAACGGGCGAGAATAGATTGGTGACACCTTGCGATCGATGAGTGCGTAGCCTTCAGTAGGTACAAACTCTTCCGCGATTCCCAACGCTTTGAGTATGGGGTTGTGCTCAGCTCGATAGATTGCGTTTGCCAATGTGTGCAGGCGCGCCAGTCGAGGACGATTCTCTTCAATAGCCGAGATAAAACTGGTTTCAGCGTGCTTCGCGAAAATCTCGTGCAACAACGTCGACCCACAACGGCCGGTCCCAACGATGAAAGCAAGCTGCATATCCATTTCCTTGCTAGTTGGCTGGCGAAACAAAAAACTACAGACCAGGAGCGAGCAACAACCCGTGGTCGCAGAAAAGTTGCCAGACGCGCTTTTCTGCATCCTGTCAGGGAGTGGGAGTTGTCAACAATACCTTTTCCCTAGCGCGTCGGATTGTAGGTCAATCCGAGAAGCTCGGTTGGTAATCACTACACACTTTGTCAGAAAAGCATCGTCACCTCTCTTAACTTCCAGACAAGTGATTCGAAGGCACCGTGCTGGACGTCTCCAACCCGGGCTACAGGACACAAGCGACGATGCGTTCAGATTGAACAAAGTCACTAAACTCCAACGTTCCATTTGCCCAGCAACCGCTTCCAAACTGGACATAAATTCAGAAGGA
>CAMDVY010000352.1 GCA_945878745.1 Klebsiella pneumoniae
TGGTCGATGGATGAGCCCTACCGGCGGCACGAAACAGGTGACCTGAACTTCGCAGATTACATCTCGCATTTGTCTGATCTTTTCGAAGTCCGCATGAGCATGCACGCATGGCGGCGCGGCTGGAACGCAATCTTTGTGGATCTCTTCCCGGCAGTGATGCCACTTCTGACAAAACTACAAACACAACTGCCAGTCTATGCGTTCACCAACACCAATCCGACCCATGAAGCAGCATGGCGACGGGGGTATCCCGGGTTGAGAGTGTTTCGACAGATCTTCGTGTCATCGCGCATTGGCCATCGCAAACCCGACGTGGCGGCCTACCAGCTGGTCGCCGGGCGCATCGGTCTTGCGCCAGAAGACATCTGGTTCCTGGATGACAATCGCGACAACGTGCTCGGCGCAACTGCCGCTGGCATGCAGGCCTTCCGTATCCGATCGGAAGCAGATGTGGTCATGATTCTCCATCGCCTGCTGGAGGACCGATAGGACCCTCGACTAAAGTGCGAGCGTCCTGACAAGCTCAATCAAACGCGGCTGTGCGCCAGCTCCGCATACCGGTCCAGCAACGGCAGGACGGTATCGGCATCCGCCGGTGGCAGGCCAAAGATGATCCGGTTGAAACCCATTTCGATCAGCTCATCAACCCGCTTCGGATCACCACCCACGCCAAAAATGCTGAAGTCGGGCTCGCCTTTGCGCCCATTGTCTTTCCACTTCGAGCGAATCGTCTGAATGCACGCGGCGTAGTCGACTGCGCCCGATGCTTTTGCCCGTGACGGATCCTGGTGAATCGGAAACCAGCCATCACAATAGTCCGCGACTCTGGCGAGCGCCCACTTCGAGGATGCGCCGAGGAGGATTTTAGGGCCATTGGGTTGCACCGGCTTCGGGAACGCCCAGATCGGATCAAAATTGACGAAGTCGCCGTGAAACTCGGCGTTCTCCTGCGTCCATATCGCTCGCATCGCCAGCACACGTTCCCGTGTGACCTTCCAGCGGTCGGCAAAGTCGACGCCATGATTGGCCATCTCTTCACCGTTCCAGCCCGCACCGATGCCCAGCAGCACCCGGCCGCCGGAAATGAAATCCAGCGACGCCACCTGTTTGGCCATGGCGATGGGATCGTGTTCCGTCACCAGCGTAATGCCTGTGCCGAGCTTCAACGTTTTTGTCACCGCCGCCGCGGCTGCCAGCGCCACGTAGGGGTCATGTGTGTTCCAGTATTCCCTGGGTAGCTCCCGACCACCCGGCCAGGGCGACCGCCGACTGGCCGGAATGTGGGTATGTTCAGTGACGAACATGGATTCGAAACCCCGCTGTTCCATGGCCTTTGCCAGGGTCGCGGGCTGAATGGAATAGCCAGTCGGAAAAATCAGCGCGCCAAAGGTTGCCATTACATCCCCGTCAGTTTGGAGGTCAGGGTATCACGATAAGTTTCATACCTCGGCAACTGCTCTTCGGTCAGGAAACCTTGCATCTCCTTGTCCATCTTGCGCAGACAGGCATTCGTCTTCGATTTCATCTTGCGCTCGATATCAACGTTGTCACGCCCCTTCATCACGCGCTTGAGGGCCTCGACGCGGCAATTCAAGAACCCGGTGATCCCTGTCCCGAACTTTGGCTTTTGCTCGTCAGTCATGCCAATGGCCAGTGCCGCTTTCAACACCTCAGGATCCGTCCACGCGCCGCCTGCATTTTCCGCGGCCCAGACACTCGTGTTCACCAGGAACAGGAATACGATGACGATCGATCTCACTGGATTCATTTCGGCCCCTCACTTGAGAACATGGAATGCACGATCACAGGCGTTTGCCTGTCAAAGTCGCGCAGGGAGCTAGCGTAACGGTCGGAGAGGATTCTGTCGAAAGACAGGAGATCAGAGAACGATTTGTTCCGCCATCAGGGAACGCCGTCGATCGATCTTGCGCAGATAACGCTGAGCTGCCGCTCCTCGCATGCCGCCGAGGCCAACGTTGTAGGCTTTGACGGCGCAGGTTTCATCGCCACACAGGTCGCGAAGATGGGCCAGAACCTGGGCCCCGCAGAGGATGTTCTCCTCGGGATCTCGCAGATCGGGATGGCCACAGAATGGTCCCCAGTACTCGGGGCGAACCTGAGTGGGACCGACGGCACCCACAACAGAGCGGGCCGACTTCTTGAACGAGCTTTCCGCGTGGACAAGCCCGGCAAGGAGGTTTGGATCCAGATCCTGTCGGGTCGATGCTTCGAGAATCCAGTGGGCGTACTCATCGGCCAATACCGGCGAAAGACCGAATGCGGACTCCAGACGAGCTGCAAATGCTGCCGTTTCGTCGATCCATGCGGCTCGTTTGTCGAGCGCTGGTTTGGCAAGCGCGATGGTATTTTGCTCCATGTTACTGCCAACATTGGCGACGCTGAAGCTCACGACCAGCGCAAGAGCTACAAAATAGGTGAGCACTCCAGTCTGCAGGAAAAATGCGTTTCTGTGTCTCGGTTCCAACGGGCAGCACCTCTTAGACGCCCGGATTCTACCCCGCACTTTGCGGAAGATGCACGAGTTAATTCCCTTCGATGGTGTCGTCCCAGGCTTCAAACCACGCAAGTAAAATCTGACAATTTTACATTTTATGATTGCAAATCAATAAGATATGAAGATCACAGGAAAGAGGCGGCGATTTCAGTCCAACGTATGTTTCGACAATTCGATAACAAATAGTGGACAAATCATGAATAAATAATTGAGCAACTTTAAGAGCGAAATGATCGAGGGTTCCTGAGCGCGAACCAAGCCGTTGGTGTGCTTGTTTCCCACCGGTACGGCCGCTTGTCACTGCCCCGCTGACAAGGGCGCTCACAGCCCGCGGCTTAACCAGCTGCGGGCTTGTCACCACTCAGTGAACAGAGCTGATCAACCGGCTCGAAGTGTCGCGATGATCTTCCGGCGCTCGTCGGCGTCCGAAACGGGAAATGACGCAGACGTCCGATCGACAAACTTGCCATACCGAGCGAGCATCCGAGGTGCAATGTCCTTGGGCTCACCCATCACACCGAAGGCGTTCAACAGATCATCCCCGATCAGGGTACCCATCTCCTGCCAGCGCCCCTGTTTGGACATCTTGTTCAGCGTGTCCTGCAGATCCCCTGCGCCGATGGCATCCAGCACCCCTTTGTAGGCCGGTGTTGATCCATAAAACGCGATCCGCTCCCTGGCCGCTTTTTTACTGGCTTCAAATTCGGCTTCATCGCGCCCGGTGACGACAAAACAGCTGTAGGAGATCTCGAACTGATCGCGTGACTTACCCGCTTTCGCGAGCCCTCGCTCAATGGCTGGCAGGGTCACCGACTCGATGTAAGCCAGGTTGCTGAACGGATGGATGATCATGCCGTCAGCCACCTCGCCGGCGACTTCGGTCATGTGTGTTCCGACCGCCGCAAGCACGACTTTCGGGGCACCATAGCTCGTGTTCTCGGGGGTGAACGCAGGGGTCATCAAGGTGTGCGTGTAGAACTTGCCAACAAACTGCAGCGGCTCGCCGGCATACCAGTTGGCCCAGATCGCCCGCATCGCCAGCACCAGTTCGCGCATCTGCGCGGCCGGCGCGCCCCACTGCATGGAGAATCGTTTCGTGATATGCGGTTTGATCTGCGAACCCAGGCCGAGTGTGAACCGTCCTTTCGAGTACGCATTCAGGTCGTGGCTGATGTTGGCCAGAATCATCGGGCTGCGGGCAAACGCCACCGCGATGCCGGTGATCAGATCCACTTTCTCCGTGTGCTCCGCAGCCAGCATCAACGGAAAGAAGGGATCGTGGTTCATTTCAGCCGTTCGGATGCCGTCGTATCCAAACGATTCCAGTTCCCTGGCGGTGGCGGGAATCTTGTGGAGGTCGTTGCCTATGCCTGCGTCTACTTTCATCTGAATCCTCTCTGGTTATGTTCGCAATCGGATGTGGTTGGAGGAGTGGTGAATGGATGGGGTGTTGGTCGTTGATTGTAGAAGGGGTCTCCCGACCCCGATTTACCTCTAATCTCCAGATCGCGGTCGGAGACCGCTTGTATGTTCTTCAGTGCCTGATATCAGGAAGATAAAAGGCACCGGGGTGGCAGGGACTGCTCAGACCGCTTCCGGCCATATGGCACGGACCGTAGGAGATGTCGTCCCCACCCCTCACCACTGAATGCCT
>CAMDVY010000353.1 GCA_945878745.1 Klebsiella pneumoniae
CTACGTGGAGATCCTCCATACGGTGAAGCAGGCCGTTCCGGAAATGCACATCCATGCGTTTTCGCCGCTCGAAGTGTGGCAGGGTGCAGCAACCCTCAACATGCCGCTCGCCCCTTATCTTGAACGTCTGAAGGAAGCAGGGCTTGGCACGCTGCCAGGCACTGCTGCGGAAATACTTGACGACGAAGGACGCGCTGTCATTTGCGCAGACAAGATCAATACCGCCCAGTGGCTTGAAGTGATGGAGACTGCTCATTCCGTTGGCTTCAAGACCACCTCGACCATCATGTATGGGCATGTGGAAAAGACTGTGCACTGGGCGCGACACCTGTTGCGCATCCGTGACCTGCAGCGCAAGACCGGTGGTTTTACCGAGTTTGTTCCCTTGCCATTCGTTCACATGGAAGCGCCCATGTACCTCAAGGGCAAGGCGCGCAAAGGTCCGACCTTCCGCGAAGCGCTGCTGATGCACAGCGTTGCTCGCATTACGCTGCACGGTTTCATCGACAACATCCAGGCGAGCTGGGTAAAGATGGGGCACGCCGGTGTGCTGGCCTGTCTGAATGCGGGATGCAACGATCTCGGTGGAACACTGATGAACGAGAGCATTTCACGAGCCGCCGGTACCTTGCACGGTCAGGAAACGTCGCCCGAAGAAATGACGCGCATCATCAAGAGCGCCAATCGCTCGCCCCGACAACGAAACACCATTTATGGCAATGTCAGCAAGACCCTGAACAAGCGCAGTTTTGGTGCAGCTGAGTTATCGCCGATCATCAACACGCCAGCGAAGAAGTACGAACGCAAGCGTGAAGGCGAGCTGGTCAAAAACAAGCTGATCGACGCTGTCAATATCAGCGCTGGTTGAATAGCGTCACGAATCAGTTGTTCTGATCAACGATACGCCGCGTTCACGTCTTCAACCGTGAACGCGCGACCCAGGGCCGCAATCTCCTGCCGAACGCCACCGCTCAATTTACTCTTCAAGACCGCGAGTTGCTCGGGCGCAGATGCACCGCTTCATTCAGGACGCGGATTGTGCGCTCTCCAGATCCTGCGCACATGTACCGGTGAATGCTGGTGTAATCGGGATTGAAAAACATGCGTGGCGCCATCCCGAGAACGTGCGACGTCCAGACATTGATCACACCGCCATGACAGGTTACCGCTACCCGTTTGCCAGCGTTAGATGACACGATTCTTTCCAGACTGCTGATCACCGTTTCTGCAAACGCATGGAAATTCTCATCCATGCTGCCTTGCATCAGGTTCTTCCAGCGTTCGTAGTCGATTTCCTTCAATTTTTCGGTCGGAACATAGTGGCTGGAGTTGCGGTCGTATTCCGCCACTCCGTCTGCCAGCTCGAACGCGAGATTCAGGCGTTCGCCGAGCGGTTCCGCCGTTTGCAGCGCACGAGCCATGGGGCTGGTGTACAGGCGATCAATCTTTTCTCGAGCCAGCCACTCCGACATCCGCCGCGCCTGGACACGGCCAAGCTCCGACAACGGTGGATCGGCTGGTTTGCCATCGCGATTTTCCACGTGTTCGGGAAGCCCGTGTCGTATCAATAGCAGTTCCATGACTTGCTCGATTCGGGAGAAGCGCGAGTATAGCCTGCCAATCTGCAAGCTCTCCATCTATAGTCCAACGTTCCGCTCCTGCTGGATTAACGTCCATGATCATTGTCCTTGGTCGACGCAATTCCCTGAACGTACAAAAAGTCATGTGGACCCTTGGCGAATTGAACGTTGCCTACAAAAGACAAGATGTGGGTGGCTCGTTTGGCTATCCCGACGATTACCCCAATCCAAACAAGGTGGTGCCAACCATCAAGGATGGTGAGCTGATCGTCTGGGAGTCCAACGCCTGTGTTCGATACCTTGCTCGAACCTATGGGCAGGGCACCCTCTGGCCCTCGGACAAGACAACGCTCGCAACCGCCGATATGTGGATGGAGTGGCACCGTAGTGATATCAGCAGTGCGTTCTTTCCGCTTTTTCAGATGTTGATCAGAGGTTTTCCCTCGACGCCGGAGAAGATCGAAAAGTGCGAGCGGGACGCCGGTCGGATATTCGCGCAACTCGACAGACAACTCGGTGGGCAACATTTCATCACCGGCGACACGCTGACCATGGCCGACATTGTCAACGGCGCCTTGTTGTATCGCTACTTCACCTTGCAGATCGAAAGGCCGTCACTACCCAACATGGAAGCGTGGTACGCACGGTTGCGTGACCGTCCCGCGTATCGCAAACATGTGATGGTGGAGTACGGCAGAAACACCGAAGAGTGGGCGCAGCACGAAAAGGCCAACGAGGGCCTTCAGTAACACTGGGACGCGCGTGACCGCGTTCGGTTCAGCTACTGTCCGGCATCCACCTTGGCCTGCTCCAGAACTGCTGTTGCCATGATCGCGCTGACCGGTTTGCTGAGCAGGTAACCCTGCACGACATCACAACCCAGGGTACGCAGCACCTCAAGCGCCGATTCATCTTCAACCCCTTCGGCGACCACCTTGAGACCAAGGTTGTGTCCCAGCGTGATCATCGAGGCAACGATGGCTGAATCTTCCCGCGAAGAGGCTATGTCCTTCACGAAGGTCTTGTCGATCTTCAGAAAGTCCACCGGCAGATTTTTCAGGTAACTCATCGACGAGTAACCGGATCCAAAATCGTCGATCGACAGGTTCACGCCGAAGTGCCGCAGGGTCAGCAGCGTGCCAGTCACATACTCGATCGAGTCCATCACACAGGATTCGGTGATTTCCAGCTCCAGACACCCCGTCGGTAGCTGACTACGCTCGAGTGCCTTGCGAACATCGCGGATCAGCTCACGATGCTTGAACTGCTGGACTGACAAGTTCACAGACATGGTGATCTCGGTATGACCCGATCGCCGCCATGACGCCAGCTGTTCGCAGGCTTCGTTCAATACCCAGTCGCCGATGCTGACAATCAGCCCACACTGTTCCGCTACCGATATGAATTCATCAGGCGGAACGAAGCCAAGCTTTCGATTGTCCCATCGCAGCAGCGCTTCGAAACCGATGGGTTTCAGCGTTTGGAGCTCATACTTGGGTTGGTAGACCAGAAACAGTTCCTTCGTTTCGATGGCTCTACGTAATTCGGTTTCGATGGCTGCCTTGCGATCAATTTCCACCTGCAGAATGGAAGAGAACTCTGAAAAACGATTTCGACCCAGTTGTTTCGCTTCATACATCGCCATGTCCGCATGGCGGATCAGTTCATCGGCATTTTGTGCATCGTCCGGAAAAATGCTGGCGCCAATGCTGCCACTGACCCAGATCTCATGACCGGCAATCTCGAACGGCTGGGCGAGAATGTTGACCAGGCTGTCCGCAACGGCCTTCCAACCATGATTGTCGTGTACTTCTTCGAGAATGATGGTGAATTCATCACCGCCGAGCCGACAGATGGTGTCGCTCAGGCGCAATCTGCTTTTCAGGCGCGTGGTCACCGACTGCAACAACTGATCGCCCAGCGCGTGTCCAAGCCGGTCATTCACCGATTTGAAGTGATCCAGATCCATGTACAGAAGGACCACCTTTCGACCACCCCGAGTGGCCAGTGTGATCGCATGTTTAAGGCGATCGAGCATCAACAAACGGTTTGGCAGGCCTGTCAACGCATCGTGGTACGCCTGATGGCGAATCACCTCCTCGTCGTTTTTCCTGTCTGTCACATCGTGCAGGCTGAACACCCGCCCGACGATCACGTCATTCTGCAACTGGGGGACCGACGTCATCTCGAGAAAACGTCCATCACTCATGGCAATCAATTCCTGTCCCTTGGTGTCGCGGTGTTCAACAATCGCTCGCAGACTCTTCATGGCCTGCACACGTGATCTTGCCAATCCCACGAACTTTCGCAAGAACGGCAACACAGCCTTGCCCATGAGTGCCGTCTTTTCCTCACCCGGCCAGAGTTTGCTGAACTGTCGGTTGTGGGCACGCACGATCAGATCGTTGTCCACGACGACAATCGCATCAACAGTTGAGTCGAGGGTTGAACGAAGCAATGAGTGTGAGTTCGCAAGTTTGTCACGGGTCGACTGCAGCTCCTGCAAACGTGCTTCCAGCGCATCATTGCGTTGCCTGAGCTCTGTCGAGCTGATTTCAATGGATCGCTCGAGCAGCCGACGAT
>CAMDVY010000354.1 GCA_945878745.1 Klebsiella pneumoniae
TGATCCAAACAATCGCGGTCGGAGACCGCTCCTACAGTGGAGCGGGCTGCGCAACGCAGTTTGCGATCAATGTCGAATCGAGGTTATCGGTTCGCGGCCTCAATGTCCGATGAGCGCAGCGGGACTTCGTTGCTGGCCAGTTTTTCAGCCGATTCCAGGACTTCCGTGAGGGCGACTTCGAAGCTCTGCACGAGTCCAACCAGCGATGCACCATCGTCATCTTGCTGGGCGGCAACCAGTGCAAGTTCGAGCGCCTTGGCTGCCTCCTGCAGGCGCGCTGCACCAAAGCTGCCGGCAACACCACGCAGGTTGTGGGCCAGTCGTTCAGCCTCTTCCTGCTTACGTTCGGTAATGAATGTTCTGATTTTGGCTGCAGCATCAGAATAGTAGCGACCGAAATCCCCCATCAGCTTCACAAGCAGCCGCACGTTACCGTTGTGTGCCTTGATGGCTTTGCCAAGATCAATTCCTGGCACACGCGTGGCGGCGAACTCCAGGCTGCTCTCAGCGGCCTCTTCGGCGCTCGGATCGCTTGATCGACGGCCGAGATTGACGTCCTCGGATGGCGGCAAGTGCAGGGAAATTTCTTGCAACAGCGTTTCGAAGTCGATTGGCTTGGTGACGTAACCGTTGCAACCGGCGGCGAGCATTTTGTTGCGGCGATCGGCGAGTGCATCTGCTGACACGGCAATGATCGGAACGGTCAGTCCTTGTTCGCGGATCACTTGGGTAGCCTGCATGCCATCCAGTTCAGGCATATGCACGTCCATCAACACGATGTCGTATTCGTTTTCGGTGATCCGGGCGATGGCTTCACGTCCGTTGACGGCGATATCCACATAGGCGCCCATCCGACGCAGGAATTCCAGTGCCAGCTGCTGATTGATGGGATTATCTTCAGCGACCAGGATGCGTCGGCCTCGCAGATAACCACTGCCAAGACGCCCCTTGCGTTCCACTGGGGTCAATGTCGAATCGACGTCCGGCTTCGATACACGCAGCGAGAAGGTGAAGGTGCTGCCCCGACCAGGTTCCGAGTCGACCAGGATGGTGCCGCCCATCAATTCAACGAGGCGTTTGCAGATGGTGAGACCCAGACCGGTGCCACCATAGCGGCGGGTGGTGGAAGTTTCCGCCTGTTCGAACGACTCGAACAAACGTACTTGCTGGCTTCGATCGATGCCGATACCGCTGTCTATAACGGCGATCTCGAGTTCAAAATTGCTGGTTTCGAATGATGACGGTGACGGTGACCGAACCCGGGTTGTCAGCGAGATGCCCCCACGGTCGGTGAATTTGATTGCATTGCCGATCAGATTCACCAGAACCTGACGCAATCGCAGGCCATCGCCAACAACCACACCACTGGCTGGATACAGGGGGTGATCACTGAATGTGGAGTTGATCTGAAAGTCGAGGCGTTTGCGCCTTAGATCGGTTCGGAAGAGACGGCCGACTTCCTCCAGCACATCGTCCGGACTGAATGGCCGCTCTTCGAGAGTCAGCTTGCCGGCTTCGATTTTCGAAAAATCGAGCACGTCGGAAACCAGCGACAACAGACTTTCGCCTGCGTCACGAATGCTGGTGAGGTACTCGTGCTGTTTGCGATCAAGATCCGTTTCCAGGGCGAGTCTGGAGAAGCCGACGATGGCGTTCATCGGTGTGCGGATCTCGTGGCTCATGTTCGCCAGAAATTCGCTCTTGGCAAGCGTTGCGGCTTCAGCGATCTGCAGTTGTCGATCCGCCTCGGCGCGTTCAATGCGTTCGGTGATATCGATGACTGAGCCATCGACGAAGTTGCCTTCATCGTCGCTTTCCGTCAGCCGAGCAGTGAGTGCCATCCAGAAGATGCGTCCGTCTGCAGCGACGGTTTCGGCTTCGAATCCGTTCACCAGCTTCTGTTCGTCGAGCTCCGAAAGAAACTTCTGGGCGGCATCGCTGCGCAGGAAAATGCGGTCGATCAGATCCCTGTACTCACTCATCAATGCAGGTACGGTGGAAAATCCATAGAGGCGGGCGAAGGTTGGATTAGCGCTGACCAGCTGGCCTTCACCGTTGACCCGAAACAGCCCCTCGATTGCGTTGTCGTACAGGGCGCGATATTGATCTCGCGTTGCCTGCAGATCGGCGTACAGACGAGCGTTTTCGATCGAGATCGCGGCCTGTGATGCGAGCAGGTTCAACACCTCCACCCGCTGTGTGGTGAAAACGCCCGTCAGCCATCGATGTTCGACGTAAATCGCACCGGTGAGTTCGCCTCGATGCAGAATCGGCAGGCAAAGGATGGACAACGGATTGCACCGTTGGACATAAGGGTCTCGACCAAAGACTTCATCCCGGCCGGCGTCCTTGAGCACCAGTGGTTCTTTGGTGCGAGCTACAAACTGGATGATTCCAGATGGCACATCATCGCTTGCGTCGAAGGGTTCAGGTGGAATGCACCGACGAGTGACACCCCCGTCGACGGCAACCACCGCTTCGACGTGCAGCTTGCCGTCGTGATTGAGCAGCATGCAGGCTTTCTGTGCACCGGCGTGCTCCAGTACCAGGCGCAGCAACTTTTGCAGCACACGTTCCAGCATGATTTCGCCGGATATCGTCTGAGCAGCGCGCAGCACCGTTGTGGTGTCGATCAATCGAGCCGAGTAGTCGACCGTCTCGACACTGGCCGTTGTGGTGTGCAGATCACGGATGGTGAGGTCAACAAGATCACCCACTGACAACGAGCCTTGAGCGCGCTGATCAGCTGTTTCATGCAGCCAGCCGGGGAAATCTCGTTCGAGTTCCGCTGCCTTCGCAACGGCCCCCCACCGTTGCCAGGCAAGATAGGCGTTGCGGATGAAGAGACGGGCAAAGTCGGTTCGACCGCGATCCTCGCAGGAGCGGGCAGCGAGTTCATATGCCAGTGCTTCGTCGGCAGCGAGCCCCGATCGTCGTGCTTCCTCAGCAGCCTTTTCCCAGGCTTCGAGTGCTGCCGATGTCCTGCCTTCGAACCATGCCAGTTCCGCTTCGACCAGGTATCGCTTGCTGCCAGCCAGACGGCAGCCGTTGCGTTGGGCACGATCGAGGGATCGCAGGTGCCGGCGTGCAACCCGACTGGCGTCGGGGTCCTTGTTTCGCAGTTTGACGATCGAGGCGCACAACTGATGCAGCATGAGTGCAGGGGAGCTGGCGAGGGCCTGCACATGCTGTTCGGCCAACTCGAGAGTAGTCGCCGCACCTTTGAAATCATTGAACATGACGGCATACCAGCTGCGCAACACGTACACCACGGCAAAGGCAAAAACGTCACTCGGATTGTTGATGGGCAGTTGGGTTGCGTCACTGGCCAGAGACTCGTCGGTTTCCCCAAGCAGGCTGCCGATAAACCGCTGTATGAAGCTGGCGAGGTTTACGCCGGTGACATTACCAGGCTGCTCCAGTTGTTCCAGGCTATCTGACAGTTCACGTCGCAGGGTGCTCATTTCCCGCGACTGCATCAGTCCGTTGATTCCGTAGAACACGCAGCCGGTGGCTGCTGACTCGAAGTCACGCGCCTGTGTTGCGTGGGTTACTTGCGTGGCCAGAGATTTCAGGGAAGCGTCGAACGCGGCGGTCCAGGGATCGACCTGCCCATGCAGGAGGATCAGCGACCGGATAGCCAGTCGATCATCGACAAATCGATCCGCCAGGAGCCGTGCGTTGGTGGCCAGATGGGTCGCCAGTTCGATGTCACCGTCTTCGATCGCGATGCTGGCGCGCTCGGCAAAACAGTAGCCAACCTCAGCACAGTAACCCGATTGCAGCGCACGCTGCAGAACGTCCTCGGAAAACCTGCGATTGCCAGGCGCACGCATGAGGTTGTTGGTATGCAGCAGATAACACACCAGGCGGAACGCGTGTTGGGTACGTGCGTCGGTCAACGTAGGGGCTAGTTGCAATGACTGAGGTTCCAGTCCAGCCAGGCGTGGTTCCTTCACCCAGCGAGCTGCCTGAATTCGCAAACTGCCCCAGGGTCGATAGAGCGGCGTGTGCTTGTGTTCAAGCAGGTGGGTCAGCGCGAGTTGCCGGGATTGCACCAGATCGTTGCGCATCAGGGCAGCCCGTACACCTAACTCGCGCAAGGTGCTGGTAACGGGCAGGCCTGGCCTTAGAAGGTGCTCGAGTTGTTCCAGAT
>CAMDVY010000355.1 GCA_945878745.1 Klebsiella pneumoniae
GGTGCCAATCGGGACGTGTTGATGAAAGATCCGGGACCTGCGCCCGTTGACTCCTGGATGGGGCAGTCCTTTGGCCAATGGGAAGGTGACACCTTGGTCATCGAGGTTACCGGGCAGATGGCCGACACCTGGTTCGACCGTTCAGGCAACCATCACAGCGAACAGATGAAGGTCACCGAGCGGATCACACCCATGAGCGCCAATCACCTCTGGTACGAAGCCACGATAGAAGATCCGGCTACCTTCACCGCGCCGTGGACCATCGAAATGCCCCTGTATCGTCGGCTCGAGCCGGGCATCGAACTCATGGACTTCAAGTGTGTCGAGTTTGTCGAAGAACTGATGTACGGCGAATTCCGACGAAAGCCTTTGCCGCGTTAGGCCGCGTTATTCAAGAACAGCGGTGACCACTGGAGGAAAAGATGAAACGAATGATCACAGCGTGTGTTGTCCTGTCATTGACCGGTTGGCCTGCGATGGCATCGGCTGCTTCAAACAAGGTGCCGGATCTTTCCGGTACTTATGACATCGCCACACTGACTCCCTTGCAACGCCCCGAGGCGTTTGGGGACAAGTTGTATATGTCACCCGAGGAAGCGAAAAAAGGCGAAGACAGGGCAAGAGCTGCCATGGCAGATGGCCAGCAGGACAGCGACCCGAATCGGGAGGCTCCACCGGCAGGTGGGGATGGTTCGTCTGGCGCCTCAGGCAATGTTGGGGGATACAACAGCTTCTGGATCGACAATGGTGAAACGGCGGCGCTGGTGGATGGCAAGTTCCGTACCTCCATCATTCACGACCCGGTCAATGGGCGCCAACCAGCCATGACACCCTACGGCATGAGCCGTGCGGCCGAGTTTTATGCGATGTTCCGACCCAACGAAGGTGAGGCCTGGTGGTATCCCGGTCCGGGTCCCTGGGATAACCCGGAATCCACGACGTTGTCGGACCGTTGTCTGCTTGGATTCAGCTCCACTGGTGGGCCACCGATGCTGCCGGCGTTGTACAACAACCTGCATCGCATCGTGCAGACTGAAGATCATGTGATGATCCTCTCCGAGATGGTTCATGACGCGCGAATCGTTCGTATGAACAGTGAGCATGCACCTGCCGACGTGCGCAAGTGGCTCGGAGATTCCATCGGTTGGTGGGAGGGTGACACCCTGGTCGTCGACACCACCAACTTCCGTGATACGCCAGCGTTGTACCTGGCGGGTGAAGATCTGCATGTCGTCGAGCGATTCAGGAAGCTGGACGACAACACATTGCTGTACAGCTTTACGGTCAAGGACCCGAAGGTCTGGACGACTTCGTTCAGTGGCGAGTATCCATGGCCACGCACTGAGGACCGCTTGTTTGAGTATGCCTGTCACGAGGGAAATATTGCGATGGGCAATATGCTGCGTGGTGCGCGGATCCTGGAGGCTGACAAGGCAGCGGAAAAGAGCGGGGCGACTGATGGCGGACAATGAGCGTGGGTGACTGGGGTAAGGAAGATCGCGATCAGGAGATCGCTCCTACAAGAGATCGGGAACGGGGAATATCGCGATCAGGAGATCGCTACAAGATTGGTGGTCGCCGACGCATGTAGGAGCGGTCTCCAGACCGCGAACCCAACCACCTCATGCGTTATCCATTCCCGACAATCGCACGACCGGAATCGGGTAAGGCGTCCGCTGCTCGTAGGCCGCGTACCCGGGATACAGATCTATCGCCTTCTGCCACGCCTGCTCGCGCTGCACACCCGTCAACTCCATCACAGACATCGTCTTCGGTATTCCCGACAACACCACTTCGACCTGTGTCGATTCCCGGAGATTGAGATACCACACCGGCAATCGACCTTGTCCGGCATTGGATGCCAGCAATAGCACCGATTCACCCTCCGGAACATACAGCAGAGGTACTTCACGCAAAACGCCGGTTTTTCGGCCTCGCACACGCAGTAACAAGACGGGAATGACAAAGCTCAGGCGCAATCGCCCGCCCGTGAGTTGCATCAACGGACGGTCAACCGCAGTGGCCAGTTTCATCATGACGATGGAAACGGTGGGGCGGGAAACCCAGTCGGCAAACCAGCGCCATAACCGGCCTCGTGGTGACGGGGGCTGGTGCATGTCAGTGGAGTTGTACTGGAAAAAGCAGGGCCGCGTGTGCGGCCCTGTTTGCAGAGTCGGCGGCCAGATCAGATTCGTTCGATCAGGGTTCCGGTGCCGAGACCACCACCGCAGCACATGCTGACCAGACCGTAACGACCACCGGTTCGCTCGAGTTCGTACACGGCCTTGGTGATCAGGAAACAACCGGTTGCACCGAGCGGATGGCCCAGTGCAATCGCGCCACCATTGGGATTGACCTTCTTCATGTCGGCCCCAACGGCCTTGGCCCAGCCAAGTACGACTGATGCAAACGCTTCATTCACTTCGAAGACGTCGATGTCATTGATCTTGATGCCGGCATTCGCCAGCAGCTTCTCCGTGGCCGGAATGGGGCCCTCCAGCATCAGCACAGGATCACAACCGACCAGCACGGAATCTACCAGCCGGGCCTTTGGCTTGAGACCCAGCTCTTTGGCTTTGGCTGCACTCATGAGCAACACGGCGGCGGCACCGTCGGCGATCTGCGATGACTGGCCGGCGGTGTGCACGCCATTTTCGCGTGCGACTGGCTTGAGGCCGGCGAGTGCTTCGAGACTGCTGTCGCGAGGAATCTCGTCACGCTCGAAAATCTTGGTGGCACCGGTTTTTTCGCCTTTTTCATCGAACACCGGAATTTCCAGCGGGATGATCTGGGACTTGAAGCGTCCTTCTTCCTGGGCCTTTGCAGCGCGTTGCTGGGACTGCAGACCAAAGCTGTCGGCGTCCTTGCGGGTGATCTGGTATTTTTCGGCAACACGCTCGGCACCCTCGAACTGGCTCGTGAACTCGTAGTGTTCGAAATAGCTCTTGGCGACCACCTTGCCATATTCCTTGGGCAGCCCGATGGCGTCCGAACCGATTGGCAGGCGCGTCATGTTCTCGACACCACACGCCATCACGACGTCGGCCATGCCGGAACGAATGAGGCTGTAGGCAAGACCAGCTGCCTGTTGTGAGCTGCCACACTGGGAGTCGATCGTGATGCAGGGCGTGGCTTCGCCGCCGCCACTGGCAAGCCACGCGGTACGCGTGACGTTCATGCCCTGGGCACCGAGTTTGTTGATGCAGCCACCGACCACCTGATCGACATGCTTGCCTTCGAGGCCGTTACGTTTGAGCAAGCCCATCATGATCGGGCCGAGGGTATCCGTGGGGTGTACCCAGCCGAGAGAGCCTTTTTTCTTGCCGACGGCGGATCGGGCAGCGTCTACGATGACAACGTCTTGCATGTTCGTTTCCTGGTTAGTCGTTTAGTGGTTTGTGAAAAAGCGCGTTCAAGAGGTTACTCCGGCTCTTCACCTTTTGGATTCAGGCGGTGGGCTTCGAGGAGTCCCACGAGGATCAGGTCGGGTACCACGGCGTCAAAAATACCCTCACGGTCAAAGAGATGCGAGAAGCCACCGGTGGCGATCAGGAGTGGCTTTTCATCCGGGAAGACTTCCGCGGTGATTCGCGTCGACAGTTCCTTCACCATCCCGACGTTGCTCCAGTACAGGCCACTCTGGATGCTCTCGATGGTGGATCGACCGATCGCAAAACGCACGGGCTTGATTTCCACGGTGGGCAGTTGCGCGGTACGGGCTTCAAGCGCTTCCATCGAAAGACGAACGCCTGGCAGGATATTGCCACCGAGGAACTCACGTTGTTTGGTCACGGCGCACACGGTAGTCGCTGTGCCGAAGTCGACGATGATGAGATTCCGGTCCGGATACAGCTTGATGCCACCCATGGCATCGGCGATTCGATCGGCGCCAACTTCCTTCGGATCCTTGTACTTGATCTTGAGCCCGGTCTTGATGCCGGGGCGCAGCATCAGCGGCTCGACCCTGAAGTACTTCTGGCAGCAGGCACGAATGGAGTAGTTGAGGTCCGGGACCACCGAACAGGCAACCACTGCATCGATCGACTGTGGATCGACGTCGTTTTCACGCAGCGCTGCACGCAGGAAAACGCCGATCTCGTCGGAGGACGCTTTTTGTGTCGAAGCTCGACGGAACTGGACGATGAGTTCGTCA
>CAMDVY010000356.1 GCA_945878745.1 Klebsiella pneumoniae
CCTGCACCGGATTGTGGAAGCGCGCCACGAAACAAACCTGTGCAGCGTGGGTTGGCGAGCAGCGTGCCCACGCTGAAACCACCCGCGGACTCACCGGCGATGGTCACCTTGGCGGGATCACCGCCAAATCGCTCAATGTTGTCACGTACCCATTCAAGCGCCGCGATCTGGTCCAGCGTGCCGTTTACGCCAGAAGAAGCAAACTCGCTGCCAAGGCTCGACAGATCGGTGAAGCCGAGAGCGCCCAGCCGGTAATTGATACTGACCACGACGATATCGCCATTGCGGCAGAACGAAGCGCCGTTGTACCAGGGCGTAGCGCCCTGCCCGGTGCGATACGCCCCGCCATGAATCCAGAAAAGTACCGGTCTGAGTCCATCATCGAGTGCGGGTGTCTGAATGTTGAGCGTCAGACAGTCTTCACTCCATCGGACGGGCACAGGATCCGTGAGACCACCACTTGAAACCTGGGGTGCGGCCGGGCCGAACTTGCGTGCCTCCAGCGGTTCTGTCCAGCCCGGGTGTCGCTGTGGTGCACGGAAGCGCAAGCTGCCGATGGGAGGCTTTGCATAGGGCACGCCGGCGAACAGGAAAACACCCCCTTTTTCGCGCCCGATGATCGGGCCGCTGGTTGTCTGAACTATGGCCATGTCGCCGATCCGTAGTACACGAGCCGGCGACTTTAGCATTCCATGGCTGGCCGCCGACAGGGCAGCACTGGGCATCCATCGCCCAGGCGACCAGCATCTGGACTAGAGCCTGTGCAGAACCCCCTCAGCCGCACGCGCAGGCCTTACCGTTGGTCGGCTGTTTCGCGCAGTGCGTCGCCCGTTAGCGGCGTGGCGGGCGGCATGGCGTTATCCTGCAGAGTCAGCCGTGGAGTCACCGCCCATGTCAGAGGCCCGCATCTCGATGGAACACTTGAGTCCCCTGGGACAAGCCACCACTTACACCGACACCTATACGCCGTCCTTGCTCTTTTCAATGCCGCGTAGCGCGGCCCGCACGTTGTTGAATTCACCCGCCGAATTCGAGTGGCACGGTGAGGACATCTGGCACGGTTACGAGTTCACCTGGCTGGATCGACACGGCAAACCGGTGGTTGCAGGGCTGCGGCTGCGAATTCCCTGCAATTCACCCTGCATCGTCGAGAGCAAGAGCCTGAAGCTCTACCTGGGTTCGTTTGCACAGACGCGTTTCAACGGGCAGCCTGATGTGCTCAAGACGCTGGACAGCGACATGCGACTCGCGGTGCGTGGGCCATTGACCGTTGAGCTGATTCCACTACGACAGTTGTCGACGCTGCCTGGGTCATTGCCAGGGATTTGCCTGGACGATATCGACTGGGATGTGACCGATTACACGGTGAATGCTGGCTTGTTACGCAGTGAAGGAGAGCATGCCGTGGTAAACGAAAGTGTGCACAGCAATCTCTTTCGCAGCCTGTGTCCCGTGACGGGGCAGCCTGATTATGCGACGGTCTGGATCACGTACAGGGGTACACCACTGGCACGCAAGGGGTTGCTGCAATACCTCGTCAGCTATCGGCAACATCAGGGCTTTCACGAAGCGGTTATCGAGCAGATCTACATGGATCTATGGGGTCATGGTGGGCTGCAGACGCTGTCGGTGATGGGGTGTTTTCAGCGGCGTGGTGGGCTCGATATCAATCCCTATCGATCATCGGATCGCGAACCGCCCAACCCGGTGCGTTTACCGCGTCAATAGGCGTAAGTCACGCAGCCTGGGCTTTATCAAGAGACGCCTTGAGCACCTGATTTTCTTTTTCCAGCTGTTGAATGCAGCCCATCATTTCGCGGCTGTCCTGGGTGAACTGCTTCAGCATCTTGCGCAGATCGTCGTCAGTCCCGGCCAATACGGAGGCGAGCTCTGCCTTGAGTGCGGCGTTTTCTTCGGCGAGTGAACCTGTTTCATTGTCAGAGGCACCTTCGGGTAGGGCAGGCAGGTTTTCCGGCTTGTATTCGAGGTGGGTATCGACAGCTGCGTAGTGTTCAAATTCCTTGAGTGCAAAACGAGCAGCGGATGGTGCGTTCGCCGCAAGATCGGTGATTCGGGCCACTTCTTCACTTCGCAGGCGAACCCATTCGTCGCGTAGATCTGCAGGGATGAGGAACGGCTGCAAGAATTTGCCAAGCGTTCTTCCATCCCTTTGTTCATGCTCCAGTACCAGCTTGCGGACCACGTGTACCGTTTCTTCACCAGTAATGGTGGCAGCGCGCTCGGCAAGCCAGCTCTTGTGGGCGTCTTCGCCGGCGTTGTCTGCGATAGTTGAAGTGGCCTGCTCCCAGGCATCGAAAGCCAGGCGGCCTTCAGTGCGAAGTCGACGCGCATGCATGAAATACACAATGCCTGTGCCGAGGATACAGATCCCGAGTTGAATCAGAACAAAGGTGGACAGAACCACGCGCCAATCGTCCAGTAGCCGCTACGGCATGAAGTATAGATGGGGCTTTCGATTCTGCTGGTAATGGCTTGAACAGATAGGCGTGGATCGTTGGTGGGACCAGGACGGAGGAGAGAGACCAGAATGAAAACGCCTGGCCAGGGCCAGGCGTTTTTGAGATCGCGCTGGCCGAAGCCAGCGCTGGAGTCAACGGAAAGTCAGAAGTTGTAGGTCGCTTCAACTCCGAAGGTTCGAGGACGATTCAAGTTACCTACTGCAAACAAGGTTGCAATCGGGACGAAGACCTCGAAACGCTCGTCGGTCAGGTTGCGGCCGTACGCAGAAACTGACCACTGTTCGGCATAGTAGCCAATTGAGGCGGTGACGTCCTTGCGGGAGTCCACACGCCCTTGGGACGCGTTTTGCAGACTGGTTTCCACTTCGTCGATGAACGCATACTTGCCGAAGAGTTCAACCGTACCTGCGCCCACAGGGATGGAGACCGTACCACCGATGCCAAGCGTCATGTCTGGCGCATTGCGTGGTTTGAGGAAGGACGCATCTTCGATTCGGCTGATGCCATCGGCTGCGTTGATGTCCGTTTCAAACTCGCTGTATTCGGCGTCCAGATAACCGTAGTTGACGAATGCGCTGAAGTACTCGCTGAATACGTATTGGGTTTCGAGTTCGAAGCCCTTGTACTCTGCGTCCGCAACGTTGTCGAACACGGTCGCGACGGTTCGGGTGTCGTTGTCGACCTGAACGGAGCTTTCCTGCTTGTCCGTGAACTTGTTCAGGAACAGGGTTGCGTTCACGCGCAGTCGGTTGTCAAACCACTGGCTTTTGATACCGGCTTCCCATGACTTGCCGTATTCCGGATCGTACTGGTCACGATTGAAGTCCCGGATATTCTGGTTCACGCCAAAGAAACCACCCGAGTGGAACCCCTCGGAATAAGAGACATAGGTCAATGCATCGTCAGTGAGCTGATACGACAGACCGAACTTGAGCGAAGCATCTTTCCAGGTCCGCTTGAGGTTGGTGTACTCGGGGAAGTTTCGGAGCAACGAACGCGCAACATTGGTCAGGTATGCCTGGCCTGCGGTGAAGTCCTTTTTTTCCTTGGTGTATCGGATACCAGCGGTTGCGGTGAACTTCTCCAGGAACGTGTAGTCGGCTTGACCGAAGAAAGCGATGGAGTCCGTTTCCTGGGTTTCGAACAGGATCTGGTTCACGTCGCCACCGGTTTCGACCTGGGAGATACCGCTGTCACACGCTACGGTGAAGGCACGATTCACACACAGTCCCCACAATGCAGGATTGTAAGCGACACCGCCGAACAGGGTCGCCCAGAACCTACCACCAGTGATCCAGTCCTGTGTGAACTCGCTGTTCCAGTAGTGGCCGCCAACGGTGAAGTTCAGGTTCTCGTAGGAGCCGTCAACGCGCAGTTCCTGGCTGAACTGGTCATAGTCGTTGAAACGCTCGATGGTGATGAACGGAGCCCTGGAACCGTCAAAATCGAATATTCGATACTCTTCCTGCTTGCGGTAGCCGGTGATGGAAACCACTTCCAGATTTTCGTTCAGGTCATAACTCATGTTGAGCGTGTAGGCATCCGTATCCAGCAGCGACTCGTTCTCGGTATTGTTTTCCGAGACCTTTGGTCGTTTCTGGGATGTACGGCACGTCGCCGGGAACAGCGCACAGTTCAGGAAACCGCC
>CAMDVY010000357.1 GCA_945878745.1 Klebsiella pneumoniae
AGGCAGGTAGGCGAACAGGGGAGTGAAGAGCAGCAGCGCGATGACGATCACCACGGCGCAGACGACAGAACTGAGGGGTGTACGGGCCCCCGAATCGTAGTTGACACCCGACCGCGAAAAGCTGCCAGCCACCGGATAGCCACCGGTAAACGCGGCACCGATGTTAGCAGCGCCTAATGCAATCAGCTCCTGGTTGCTGTTGATCCGGGTTTGCTCCTTACCCGCAAAGGCGGTTGCTATCGAATAACTTTCGACATAGGCCACCACGGCGATGATGGCCGCAGATCCCAGCAGATCGAACCAGAGACGGAAGTCGAACGGTGGTGCGGCAAAATCCGGCAGACCGCTGGGCACATGACCGACGGTAGCCAGGCCGAAGTGTTTGTCGAGTTCGAGCAGCCACACCAATAACGCTGAAATGAAGAGCACCGCAATGGGTCCCATGCGTGTCAATGCGTGGCTGTCTTCAATCGCAAAACCCTGATGCCTGAGGAACCCCGCCAGATGACGCTGGAAGAACCAGATCAGGGCGACTGCCAGGCCGCCGAGAAAAATCGGCAGCAGCTGAATGTCGTGCAAATGCGTGATGTACCAGATCGCCTGGTCCAGTGGATTGCCGGGCTTCATCGGCATGCCGGTGAACGCCGGGACCTGGCTGAAGACAATGAGCACCGCCGCAGCGTTCACGAAGCCGCTGATCACCGGATGACTCAACAGATTGACGAGCCCACCCATCTGCCACAAGCGCAACAACCAAAGGATGATGCCCACTTGCAAACAGAGGATGACGGCGATGCTGGCCGGTGAATAGCCAGAGGTCGCGGAGTGTTCGCCAATGGTTGCGGCAACCATCAATGCCGCCACCGCCACGGGACCCACCACCAGATGCCGACTCGATCCGAGAATGGTGTAGATCAGCATCGGCAACAGACAGGCGTACAAACCCGCTTCGGCGGGCAGTCCTGCCAGAAACGCGTAGGCCATCGCCTGGGGAACCGTAATCACGCCGACGATCAGACCGGCGATCAGGTCATTCTGAAAATAGCTCCTCCGGTACGTGGTGAGTACCTCGAGGATGGGGATGTAACTGCGCCAGTTGCTGACGCGAAGTTGAAACTGCACGGGCCGGTTCTGGCTCCCGTAGGTGATCCAAGACGAAGGACAGTGTAACTGCTCGTTGGCAAGTCCGAGTGTCTGCTGCAAGGAAAATGCGGCGCGTTTGTAGTCGTGTTTATCTGTGATGTGGTTGACTCGCTCCCCTGTCAGTTGACCCGTCCGGGTGATCGATTGGGAGACTGATGCTGCGAGGCGTCGCCGCCTTGATGGTCGTGGTCCACCACGCACGCGGCTATTTTGGTGTCGAGGCAGCGGATTGGTCGACCTTCGGTTCCCGCAGTGTGGACGTGTTTTTCGTCATCTCCGGTTTTATCATGGCTTTTGTGACCCAGCGCTACCAATCCGATGTGAGCCGCTGGCCGCAGGTGAGGGATTTTCTGGTTAAACGAGTCATCCGGGTTGTGCCGTTGTACTGGCTTGCGCTGGCCATTGCCGCCCGATACCTGATCGCCAACGGTCAGATCGATGTGGACTTGCTGAAGGATTTTGCGTTCATCCCGCGTTGGTTGGGAGACGATCGGACACAACCTTTCCCGTATCTGATTCCAGGCTGGACCATCAACTACGAGATGTTCTTCTACCTGACCTTCGGCGTTTGCATGATGTTGGGGAGAATGCGATATGTCGTGCTCTTCGGCTTCTTCGCATTGCTGATCCTGGCGGGGATGACCCAAAGCTCGGAGAGCGTCTACTGGGCTTTTTATACTCAGTTCATTCTTTCTGAATTCCTGCTCGGAATCCTGCTGTTTCATCTCGTCAGCAACACATCCCGGTCATTTCATCCGCTGGTCTACCTGGTTGCTCTGGTGGGTGGAACCGTTGGTCTGGTACTTGCCAATGATGTTCTGCAGAACCATTACCTGTTCGGCATCACGTCAGCCATCCTGCTGTGGGGCGCGTTGAAGCTGTTGCAGGATCGCCGCAACCGGTTTCTGCTCCTGGTTGGTGACGCGTCCTATTCCATCTACATTTTCCACTCGGTGATTCGCGAATATGGCGCTCGTCTGCTGAGAAAAACAGGTCTCAGTGAACCGGACCCATTGACGATAGTTGTTGTGTTCGCGAGTCAGATTCAGCTTGTACTGGTACTGAGCATCTTCCTGCACAAGATGGTGGAAAAACCGCTGGTATCGCTGGGTCAGCGCCTGTTGCTGAAGAAGGGTGCATCGGCTCGGGTAACCACGCAAGTTTCGACGAGCTGAAAGACCCAGCATTGCCACGTGACCACGAAGCGGTCGTCTATTGGCCGCTCTGCCCCTGGTGTCGCCCCCGCGCTACACTGTCTCCCCCGCGCTACACTGTCTCCCTCGCGCTACGCTGGCGCCACGTCAATCGAGGCCATCATCATGTCCTATCACCATCTCGCCATCACGACGCGTGACATGCCTGCTACTCACGCCTTTTACGCCGACGCCATGGGTTTTGAACTGGTGCGCGTGGAGAAAGCCCAGATGGGTCCGGACAAGTGGGCCAAGCACTTCTTCTACGATACTGGCGATGGCGCGATGATTGCCTTCTGGGATATTCGCGATGCCAGTCTGACGGATTTTCAGACGTCAATATCTGCCGGTCTTGGCTTGCCACGCTGGTCCAATCACATTGCGTTTGGTGCGGCGGATCTGGCTGATCTCGATGCCAAGCGAGAGCGCCTGGTTGCAGCCGGTTACCCGGTGACGGAGGTGGATCACAACTGGTGCACGTCAATTTATGCCATGGATCCCAATGGCATCATGGTTGAATTCTGTGTCACTACCAAAGCATTCGAAGCGGGTGACAAGGCGCGGGCGCTGGCCGCGGTGCATAGCGATGAACTGCGTAACGAACCGCCGCCGAGTGGCAAGCGATTCGAGGCGAAAGGTCCCGCGAAAGCGGAGTTCGCGCTCTGATGACGGTGCAGGTGATTCTTACGAGCGAGTGATCCCATGCTGTCGCTGTTCCGGTCAGAAGGCGTTTTCGGCGAGCTGACCTATCCCAACCCGCACACGTTGCGGATGGTGGTCGGACTGCATGTCATCGAGTCGGTGGCGCAGTTCCTCCTGCTGGGCCTGGTCATCCTGTTTGGCGTAGCGCTGCCATTAGTTCCGGTGCTGGTGGTGATGATCGCCTATGCCGTGTGAAACGGGCTGTTGTGGTGGCATGCGCGACGACAGCCTCAGCATGTTGACTGCGAAGTCTGGGTCATCCTCCAACTGGTGTCTGAAACCCTCACCCTGGCCTCGTTGTTGTACTTCACCGGTGGCGCCACCAGCCCGTTCGTTTCCCTGTTTCTGGTCCCGATTGCGGTGGGCGCGCTCTGCCTTGGCCTGTGGGCAGCGAGTGGTGTAGCCCTGCTTGCGGCGATCGCCTACACGCTGCTGTTGTTTCTCGGTCTGCTTGCGCGAGTGGCCCGGGAGCGGGCCGGTTATCTGTCTGTGTTGCGAGAGCGGCAGGTGCGCAACGAGCAGGTCATGGCGATGGCGGGTGTGGCCGCTGGTGCCGCGCACTCATTGGGCACGCCGCTGTCAACCATCGCCATCGTGCTTGATGAGCTTGAAGATGTGGTCAGTCCACAACTGCATCCAGACATTGATCTGGCTCGCCCGCAGCAGCAGCTCGGGGTCTGTCGAGAACGATTGACTGAAATACTCAACTCGACGCAGGCTGAAGGCATTGTCAATAACAGGTCCACCAACCTGCATGTGGTGCTCGATCCCGCTGTTGGTCATGGTCTGGTGACCTTGCTGGACAACGCTGCAGATGCCAATGCGCTGGCGGGACAGTCCGCCATAATGATGCGAGCCAGCCTCGGCGGCGAGGCTCTGCAGATCGACGTCGAGGACACAGGTGATGGGCCGCTACCTGTCCCCGGCCGCAGCGTGGTTGAATCTGCCAAACCTAACGGCTTTGGTGCGGGGCTCATGATTCTGCGTACCAACCTCGAGCGCCTCGGCGGCACACTGGAGTTCCGTCGTGGAGTGACCGGATCCGTAGCCTCGCTTCGGTTGCCGCTGTCATTCAAGTCGATACAGG
>CAMDVY010000358.1 GCA_945878745.1 Klebsiella pneumoniae
TTGCCGATGGTGTCGTTGCCGGCGATGAGATCATGCGCACGGGCGGCTTCCTGCATGGGGATCACGGCTTCAACGATCGCCTTGATGCTGCCATCTTCGATTCGTGGCCACACATCGCGCTGCAGGCCATCCATCACGGATGACTTGTAGGCGATACTGCGTGCGCGCAGTGTCGAGCCAATGAGCTTGACACGCTTCATCAGGATGACACCAAGATTGGCATCGACCATCGCGCCACCCATCATGCCGATCAGCACCAGACGGGAATCAATCGACATGACTTTCAGGTTATCCGAGAAGTAAGACGCGGCGACCGGATCGAGCACCACCTGCACACCATCCTTGCCACACCAAGCCTGTACCGCGTCCACAAAGCTGCCACTGGCTCGATCATGCCCGCCGTCTGCGCCCAGTGCCACGCACGCGTCGATCTTGCGCTGGCCACTGGCCGTGATGAAACATGGATTGAACGTACTCTTGCACAACTGGATCGCCGAGGTGCCAACCCCTGAGGCACCTGCGTGGATCAGTACACGCTCTCCGCGTTGAAGACCACCTTCCATGTACAAATTGAGATAGGCCGTCGCAAACACTTCCGGCAGAGCCGCAGCTTCCACAAAGGAAAGGTTGGCCGGCATCTTCAGCACTTGCCCGGCCGGCACGACGACTTCTTCCGCATAACCACCACCGGCCAGCAGTGCACAGACACGATCACCAGGCTTCACTCGCATGACGTTGTCGCCAACCTCCGTGACAACGCCTGAACACTCCAGACCCAGTATCGCACTCGCACCAGCCGGCGGTGGATATCCGCCGGTACGCTGGACCAGATCTGCGCGATTCACTGCACTGGCATGTACCGTAATGCGCACCTGACCTGCCCCCAATGCTGGTCGCTCGGTCTCGCCCCAGACCAGCTTTGCACCTTCAACGAGTATGGCTTTCATGAGTTCCTCACCAGGACATTCGAACTTTGACGTGACGGTCATGCAGATAACGTTTGAGGCCGCTCACGCGATAATCACCGTAGTGCACCATCGAAGCGACCAACGCTGCATCAGCAGCGCCTTCGGTCAGCACATCGTAAAGGTGTTCTGGCTTGCCGGCGCCACCGCTGGCAATGACAGGAATACGCACGGCCCGGGCAATAAGTGAAGTCAGAGTCAGCTCATAACCATCACGCGTGCCATCGGCGTCGATGGAATTCACCACCAGTTCGCCAGCGCCCAGCCGTTCACCTTCTTTGGCCCACCACAGGGCATCGATCCCCATCGGTTTGCGACCACCATTGATGACAATCTCATAACCTGATGGGATCTGCTCGCTGACCGCAACGCGGCGGATGTCCATGGACAGCACGATGTTCTGATTCCCTATGGCTTCCGCACACTCACTGATCAGCGCTGGACGTTGTACCGCGGCGGAATTGACATTGATCTTCTCGGCACCTGCCAGACGCAGATCCGTGGCATCACCTACACTGCGCACACCACCACCGACTGACAAGGGAATGAACACCTGTTCGGCAACCCGCTCGACGACATCCAGCATGATGCTGCGTGCATCACTCGATGCAGTGATGTCGTAGAACACCAGCTCATCCAGTCCGTCTTCGTAGTACTCACGGGCCTTCTGCACAGGATCGCCGATGTCTTTCGTGTCGACAAACTTCACGCTCTTGGCCAGCTTGCCATCACGCACATCAAGGCAGGCAATCACGCGTTTGCTCAGCATGTGCCACTCCAGGTTGAAAACGCGGCCAGGAGGCGCAGGCCAACCCGACCACTCTTTTCCGGGTGGAACTGGGTTGCGAAATAGTTGTCCCGGCCCAGGGCGCAGGCAAATTCCTGTTCGTAGTCGCTCACGGCGTACACCAGATCACGATCCGCCGGATCCGGAAAGTAGGAGTGAACGTAGTAGAACTCATCACCTGCGGTGAGTCCCGCCAGCAGCGGATGCGCGCGCACTCCGCGCACTTCATTCCACCCCATGTGCGGTACCTTGAGACTCGGATCGGACAGCGCAAAACGGCGGACCTTGCCAGGAAACAGTCCCAGCGTCTGGGTGTCGTTCTCTTCGGAGTATTCGAGCGAGATCTGCAGTCCAAGGCAGATGCCCAGCGTTGGTGTGCCGCGGGCGATGACCTCTTTCAGTGCGTCATCAAGACCACGACGCTTCAGGCTCTGCATCGCGGCGCCTGCTGCGCCTACTCCCGGGAAGATCACCCGGCTGGCCGCCCGCAGCGCATCCGGATCGCCCACGATGTCCGCCTGCAAGCCAACTTCATGACAGGCCCGTTGTACGCTGCGCAGATTACCCGCGTCGTAGTCGACGATGGCGGCGGTGGCGTTCACGGCGTTTCCTCACATGACAGGCTCAAGGGTCGCGGATACTATCGCACCGTTCGAGACCAACCAAGGACATGTTCTGAACTCGCAAACGGACGGCGTGCTGCTCATCAACCTCGGCTCACCGGCGTCACCCTCCGTCCGGGATGTTCGCCGTTACCTCAATGAATTCCTCATGGATCGGCATGTGCTGGATGTCCCGGCGCCCATCCGCCGGTTGATCGTCTCGCTGTTCATCCTGCCGACCCGACCAAAACGCAGCGCGCACGCCTACGAACAGGTCTGGCAGAAGCCAGATCAGTATGGATTCGGCTCACCCCTGTTGCAGAACGGAGCTGCGCTTCGGGACCAGCTTGCCCCTCTAGTCAACGTCCCCGTCAAACTGGCCATGCGTTACGGTGAACCCTCCATCGCAAGTAGCATCGAGGCACTAAGACAACAGGGCGTGCAAAGACTGTTGGTGGCCCCGCTCTATCCACAGTACGCCGATTCAACCACCACCACGGCTTTCGAAGCCGTTCGGCAGCTGGCTGGCAACATGACGCTGGTTGAACTCGCACCGTTTTACGCAGAGGCTGACTATATTTCGGCACTGGCAGACGTCACACGTCGCTTCTTGCCCAACGAATTCGATCTGCTGCTGATGAGCTTTCATGGCCTGCCCGAAAGGCACATGACCAAGGCCGATCCGACGGGTTCGCACTGCCTGCGGGGCGACGCCTGTTGCGAGACGCCTTCGGCTGCACACGCCACCTGCTATCGACATCAGACCCGCGTCACTTCCAGCCTGCTGGCACAGGCACTTGGCCTGGCACGGAATCAGTGGTCGATCAGCTATCAGTCCAGGCTAGGGCGATTGCCATGGCTTGCGCCTTATACCGATGCCACACTTCGCGAACTACCGGGACGAGGTGTGAAAAAACTGGCCGTGGTGTGTCCTGCGTTTGTTGCCGACAACCTGGAAACCCTGGAAGAAATCGACATCACAGGTCGACGTACGTTCATGGAAGCCGGTGGCGAATCGCTCACACTGGTGCCTTGCCTGAATGCCGATCCGGCATGGGTGACCACCTTGGCCACCCTCTGCTCAGGAGCACTCAACCGCTGACGGCGAACCCGGTATTGGGAACGTGGACCATGATGTTGCCAACTTCTGGATCCCTGCGAAGGACAACGATTTCTTCGCAGGTCCACTTCACCAGTGAACCGACGATGGGATGGCGGCCGTAGTCGGTTGCCGACACCGAAACGTTCTGGCCCGCCTGCAGATTGCCGGCAAGGCGTGCGTCAACCCGCGCATCATCAGGTGTCCGCGGCTCGGCTTGTTTGCCGATTGCATAAGCGTCCGCGGCAGAAATTTCCTGAACCTTGCCGTGCCCGAATGCCTTGAGGCGCGCCATGTACGACTGCACCCGCGGCCAATCCTCGAGCATCGGCGCATTGACCGGATTGCCGGCGACGAACCAAAGGCAGTGATAAACGCTGAAGTCAGCGATGCTCGCAACTTCACCAAACAGGTACCCGGACTCGAGCGATGATTCCAGCGAGCTGAGATACTCCTGGAAATGCGCTACAGCTGCACTGGGCGGCACACCGACAATGGGCGCACCACCAGACAACTCGGCTCGGTCCTTCTGAAAGGCTGCTATGGCATCGGCCGACAGTTGAGACATCTGTGCAGCCAGCGCGGCTTCACGAAAATTCAACGCCACCACCGTGCGGAAGAGATCGGAGTCAGCCCACTGTGCCACTCGTTCAGCCGCAAAGCCGGCCGCG
>CAMDVY010000359.1 GCA_945878745.1 Klebsiella pneumoniae
CAATCGAGCTTACGCACGCAGCACGATAACCTCTCGCGTTATACCCACCCGGATTACCGCATAACAACTCAGCGCCAACACGTTGAACGCAACAACAGCCGCGCCAACCTCTGCCACCCCGAATTGAACGGCGATGCTGCCCGCAACCGCTGCACCCAGGCCATTGCCCAGCCCCACCAATCCGTTTGCAGCAGCAAACAGGCGACCGCTGCGATCAATCGCCGCGGCAAGCCCCAGTTGGTAAACCAGCGATGACAGGTTGGTGATCGCCTGCACGACGTTGGCAACCACGTAGATGGTTGAGTCATTTGAGTAAGTGATGGCAACAATGGACACGACGTTGATGACCGTCAGCCCAAACAGCGGCATGAATCTGCCCAGTCGCGTACCCATCGCAGCAGTAGCCACGACACCAACCAGCAGCAGCAGGGTCATCACAGACAACACACCACCGATATCCTGCTCTGCCAGGCCCGCGTTGGTGCCGTAGATGGCGACAAAGGTCCAGAACGCTCCCTGCCCCAACTGGGTGAGGAACACGCCAGGCAAGACCATGGCGCCAAGACGACTGTCGACATTCGAATCCACCTCAGAGACCAGCAGGCGCGGTGATCGGAACACAGGCGATGGCAATCGCGCCAGAAGCAGCAAACCCACGCCAGCGCCAATCAACATGGCCATATAAGGCGCACCCACCCCTACCACTTCGGGAGCATGCGATATCAGGTAGATCCACAATGAACCGTTGAGTACTGCGGCAATGGATAACATGGAGATCATTCGCTCTCGATCCAGACTGCGTGCCACAACTGCCGACACCTCTGCCGTGACGACGCCCGCACCGATGCCTGCCATGAGGCGAGCGGCGATGAGCACCTCACTATGCGCGCTTCCCATCACCGCCCAAGCCAGGGCATTGCCCAGAATCAGGCAAATCGCACCACACAGCGCGAAACGACGACGCGACCGCGGGCGTGACCAGGCTGACAGGCCAATGGTTGTGATCGACGCCGCCAAAGCCTCCAGGCTGACCAGAAAGCCCGCAGACTGCTCACCAAATCCGCCGCCGTGCAGCAGAGCGACCACGGTAAACGGCACGACAAAGAGGCCAGTGGAGACAACCAGCTGACTGCCGATGGCCGGTAGCAGGATTGCACTATCTCGCCGAACACGTCGTGCCAGGATCATCCCCCACGGTCGACCTGTTGAAGGTCAGTTCCAGGATGTTATGCGAGATGCCCTTCGGCGTCTGGCATCAACAAGGATCCAGTCAGGCCCGGCGCCGAAAAAATCTCCGACCTGCAGCCGGGATGCGATTGGTTTTCCGACGCTTTCAACACCAAGCCAGGAGACTGGCAGTTACCACGAGCGCGTGGCAATCTGCGCAGTCTCGCCAACGCAACCGTGCCCGACACAACCGCAACACAGCGAACAGGACAGCGGTTGTCCGTGAACTGACATTCCAGGAGAAGACAACTATTTTTCCCGCAACATTCGCCAATGGACAAAGCGATACGGTGGTGACCTGCCCACGAAGAAAACGTTTCCCCGGACCATGGCCCCTGGTAATGCTCCTGGCTACCGCAGTGTCAGCGCCTGCCAGCGCGGATCTCATCGATGACTTCTATCTGAGTGCAGGAGCGGGATGGGATTACGCGGCGGAGATCAAACTGGACTCGAATGGCGCCAGAATGAATTTCGACCAGGGTGTATTCCAGCCGACTGTCGCCGTCGGCATGCGTTTCATGGACGACTGGCGTGTCGAGTTCGAGCGCTCTGTGCACGACAACAGTCCACAAATTCTCTATTCATCAAGCGCCGCCGTGGAATCCGACTCTGATGAAGCTGATTCGATTCACGCCACGAGCCTCATGCTCAACGTGGTACGGGATTTCGATGTAGGTCTTGCGCTGCGTCCATACATTGGCCTCGGCATCGGTCAGAGTGATGTTGCGCTGCGGTTTTCAACCCCGCGCATCGACGAAGAACCGATCAACATTCCACGACAGGACGTCATTCACGATCATGACTCGACGCTGGCTTGGCAGTTCATCGCCGGCTTTACGGTGCCCATCAGCCGCCGACTCGACATCGCAGTGGACTACCGCTACCTGCAGGCACCTTCAGTGCAATTGCAGGAAATTTCCGGTGCGGATTTCAAGGATGCCTATGGCGTCCAGTCGCTGTGGATGCACCTTCGATTGCACACGGCTGGCAGCGGGAGATTTGACTCACCAGCGCCACGAACAGAACCCATGCGGGGTTGGTACGTCGCCGGCAATGTCGGCGGTGCCTTTTCCGAAGACGCAGAGATCACCGGGACAGAAAGTGTGGTCGATGCCTACAAGATCGGACCAGGCATAAACGTTGCTTTCGGTTACAGCTGGCGGGATCGTCTACGCATGGAACTCGAAGGCGGGTATAGAAACCACTCTGTCCTGGTGTTCGAGACCAGCGGCGCAATCGGCGAGGACAAAGCCAGTGGGGATCTGTCGTTATCCACACTGATGATGAACACCATCTTCCAGTTCTATCCCGGATCATCCCTGCGCCCATACGTTGGCATGGGTGTTGGCCTGACAAGGGCGGACTACAACATTGATACCAGCACTTTCTGCCAGCGATTCGTGTGCAGCGCTGTCGAGACGCGCGCGCGCATTGTCGACGACAATGATTCCACCCTCTCCGCACAAGCGATTCTCGGAGTCGATATCGCATTGACTCGTCGACTGCACTTCACCGCGGACTATCGATACCTGCTGACCGGCAAGTTTGGCCTGCAGGCTCCCGACGGCGCGGACCTGGAGATCGAGACACAACGATCCAATTCGGTGACGGCGGGGCTTCGATATTCGCTCGGGTCGCAGGATTAATCGACACCCGCGCTATCGGCCAATTGTCAAAAAGTCCCGTTTGCCCAGTTTGACGCCGTTGTGACGCAAAATGGCGTAGGCCATGGACGCGTGAAAGTAGAACTGCGGCTGAGCGAACTTCAGCAGATAGTCTTCGCCACTGAACGTCGTGCGATCATTCGTTCCGGTCTGAATCGTGATTTCGCGGGTTGCCGCACCATCCAGCATCTCAGGCGTAATGGATTGCACGATGGCCCTCGATCGATCGATTCGCGCACGCACATGGGCAGCGGTCTTTTCGACATCCGGGAAATCCGGCGGTGTCTGGCCAGTCAGACGACACATCGCATTCTTCGCAAATGCAGTCGCCAGCTGATACTGACCCAGCAGCGTGAACATATCCGGGGCCAATCGCTCCTGCAGCAGGACATCAATATCGATGCCTTGCTCTCGTCCATGGATTTCAGCTGAATCCAGCCAGGCACTCATACGGTCGAGCATGCCGATGAACACCGGAACGGTGAGGTTGAAAACGTCAATCTGAACCATGTACGTATCCTTGTTTTTTGGTGTTAGTGAGACGAACAGCGCAATGAGTAGCCGTCCGAAGGCATCATTGTGCAGTACCCGGCGGGAGCCAACCACCCACGGCCTGCAATGGCACCGGGTTGTCAGCACCGGTAACCCACGCCACAACGGCTCGACGTGTTGGAACGTCATCGTTGTTCGCCACCGGCAGTTCAAGCTCTCCTGTGCCTGATACGAATTCCGCCTTCGCCTGTGACATTGCCACAAACGCATGATTCAGCGTGCGTCCTCGATTTTCGCCCCGCTGAACCCGCGAGGTAAGTCCCGTGCCGATGATGGCAACGTGTACCTGACTTGCAGTGCGAGCCAACGCCACATCAGCGGTGTGGACCTTGACCTGGGCGCCATCAATCACGATGCCCAGACTACCGACCTTGGCCGAATCACCAATCGGCAGAGACTGCCCGACAAACCATCCGCGCCATTCCTGACCGCCGACAAACCAACCTGGGGTGTAAACGCCGCTGGCCAAACCGGCACGGGCGTAATCCCGCTGGCGTTGCCCATTTCCTTCCGTGGCGAATCGATCACGCCAACCCAACCGATCCCAGTAATTTACATGCAGACCAATTGGGGCGAACGTTTGCCAAAGATCCGGGTGGCTCTCAAGATCGAGAAGGGTGACATCGGCGCGCGGACAACTGCTGCACCCTTCGGAGGTAAAGAGTTCCACCAGTTGCACT
>CAMDVY010000360.1 GCA_945878745.1 Klebsiella pneumoniae
TTCGGGTCGACGACGCGGGCTTTACCCTTGCCCAGTCTGATGGCGCGATGATGCAGGTGGCGACGGGCTGGCGTGATTACGACAGGTTCGAACAGCTGCTTCTCGATCGACTGTGCTGGTGATTCGTTCCGGTTGTCGTTGCCCGTGGCTCACTGGCACTATCCCCTGAACCCAGGAGACGTTTGATTCCATGACCCGATACTCTGCCAGTCAGTTGAAAGAGGGCGCAGTCTGCTTTCCCGGCGCCTTTGACTTCGATGAGCGACCGGAAGGCATCAGTCCTCGTCGACTGCCCGCCTGGACTCGCCCGCAGATCCCCCAGGCCATGGATGCAATGTTGCGAATGCCTTCGGGTGTGCGCATGACGTTTCGCACGGACGCGCGTGAGATCCGGTTGTTCGTGCAGACAACACGACTCGTGACACCGCCACAGGCGGCACGCCCGGTGGTCTTCGATCTGGTTGTGAACAGTGCGTCGCCACTGAGCTTCAGTTCCGATCAGGGCAATACCATTCTGCTGGATCGCAAGAACCCGACCAAATTTGAGTTGGTGCGCGGCGCTGCTTATGAAGTGGTCTTCTCCGAACTTTCACCCGGAGAAAAAAGCTGCGAGTTGTGGTTGCCCCACAACGCCTATGTGGAAATCAGGGCGCTCGAACTCGAAGGCACGTCGACGGTGTCGCCGACCAGCATCCCGACCACGCGACGCTGGATCCACTACGGCAGCTCCATCAGCCATTGTATGGAAGCCGCGCAACCCACCGGGACCTGGCCGGCGGTCGCCGCACGACTGGCGCGGGTCAATCTGCAGAGCCTCGGCTTCGGCGGGCAATGTGTTCTCGATCCCTTTGTCGCACGAACCATTCGCGACGCAAAGGCGGATGTCATCTCGATCAAGACCGGCATCAACATCATCAATGGAGATTTCATGCGCGAGCGGGTATTCGCACCTGCACTGCACGGCTTCCTCGACACGATTCGCGAAGGCAAGGCGACCACGCCGATCCTGCTGGTTTCACCCATATTTTGTCCCAGCGCAGAACATCGTCCTGGCCCGACCGTGCCCAACGCCGCGGGCAAGTTTGTGACGCTGACCGGCCACGACGTCATTCAGAACGGCTGCATGACCCTGACCCGTGTTCGGGAACTCATCCAGGAGGTCGTCGCAGTACGCCAGCGCCTGGGTGACACCAACTTGCACTATCTCAATGGACTGCAATTGTTCGGTGAGGCGGATGCAGTCGATCTGCCGGATGATCTGCACCCCAACCCGGTGGGATATGCCCGCATGGGTGAACGTTTTGCGAAGTTGGTGTTTTCAGACTCGGGGTTGAACCTGCTGCACTAGTGCCGGGCAGGCGTGCCTTGGGGATAGGCGTGCCTCGGTCGAAAAACGCGAGCCAGACTTTTCCGGGTTGAATG
This sequence comes from Klebsiella pneumoniae, assembly GCA_945878745.1. Classification (GTDB taxonomy): domain Bacteria; phylum Pseudomonadota; class Gammaproteobacteria; order Pseudomonadales; family Azotimanducaceae; genus SYFY01. The sequence continues at coordinate 1,423 of CAMDVY010000360.1, forward strand.
GATCAGTCTTTCTGGAGTTTCGTGGCCAACAACTCCTCGAAGCGTTCCGCTGCGGCGCTGCGGGTGCGTGCGTGGGCATAGGCGATACTGATGTGGTGCACTGGTATTTCGACGACACCTGTCAACAGGGCAATGTGAGTTTTCAGCAGCTCGATTTTCTGCGAGTCCGCGTACATGAGCGGATAGAGGGCATCAGTCGCCCGCACCAGTCGCAGGATCGTGGTGAAATCATCGATGGCATAACGTGGCACCAGCGGTGGTAGTCCATGGTGGGCAAACCTCTGGCCGATGTCGGAATATCCTGGCTCGACACTTCTGGGCAGGATGATCGGGTACTGGAGCACATCGATTTCTCGAATGTTCTTTCCCAGCGCCAGCAGCGGATGCTCCAGGCGCAGCATGCAGGCGAAGTGCAGGGGCGCAATGTGTCTGATATCGAGTTCACGCCACCGCTGGAGATAGCTGCTGGAACCGACGATCAAATCAAAATCACCGTTCAGCAGACGAGGGCACAGTGTCTGACTGGTACCGGTAACCACTTCGACGGTAACGTCAGGATGTGCCTGCGCAAAAGTGCGCAGTGCGCTGCTGGCGTGGTCTACGTATCCACTGGGTGCGATGCCGATTCGCAGTCGTCCCGCCAGCAGGTCATGTGCTTCACGAACGTGATTGACCATCGCTTCGATGTCATCAATCAGACGCCTCGCGCCGGCGATGAATCGCTCACCCGCCGGGGTGAGCTGTACCCCACGGGGCAGCCGGTTGAAGAGTCTGACGCCAAGCTCCATTTCAATGTCCGCGATGCTGCGGGAGAGGGCGGACTGGGTAATGCCCAGCGTTTCTGCGGCAGTGCTGATCGAATAGGCTCTGGCGACTTCGAGGACGTAGTGCATCCGCTTGGAATCAATGGAGTTGCGCAACTTTGCCATTCATTTTGTTTATGGGTTGTATTGGGGGTTAGTTTATTTTTCATGTCAACCGTAATGTTCAGGTCACGCTTGCACGTCCCATCCTGCGAGCCGTGATTCACGATTGCGTCTTTCGCGGTGAACAAGGACCCCCGCACTGTCCGGGACTTGCAGTCGTCCGTACGACTACGTATGGCAAGCACGACGTGTGCGTCGCATGCTTGGTCGCTTGATGGGTAATGGCAGACTGATATGGAGTCGTCCTCGATCGTCGAATTGACACTATCGACAGCGCTGTTCAACGCGCTGCGGACAGCGGCCCACAATCATGGCCGGTCAATTGAGACCGAGATTCTCAGCAGACTGTCGACGGATTACCCACCTCGGTCACACGCGTCAATGAACGCCGATAGTGCGCTCGCTGCAGTTGCAGGCGCGCTGGGTATCGACGGATTGTCTACGACATCGTGATGATTCGCAGCGTTCCGACATTGCAGCCATCGACCCCCTCTGCTCGTCCGGATGCGATGGGTAACGATGCTGATGATCGTGTGCGTCGAGTATGAACAAACTGTTGTGACAGGGCGGGAGGGGTGCATTGGCTGGACATTCAACTGCTCGTACCGAATCGGCAAGACTTCTGCGCGAGCTCGAAGTGCTGCGTGCCAAGCCTCTGTCCACCTCGGATGCGGCTGCCAAAACCGAGCCACCACATGGCCCGCCGACAGACACCACCACCGATGTCTCCACCGACACGAACTGGGACGAGGTCAGGCACGTCCTCCAGGAACTCGGCGACGAGCTGGAGCAAATGACGCACAAACGTCCCCTGGTCGGTATGGCGGGCGCATTCGTACTCGGTGTGCTCATTGGCCGTACAGTCACTCGCTGATGGAAAGGAGCTGATGGAAAGAAGCTGATGGAAAGGACAAGCGCATGAAGAGATTCGCCCGAAACCTGCACATCCTTTGGCGTGCTGAGTCATTGCTTGGAACGATACGTGTCTCGGCGCTCATGAAGCAGGTGGGGATGCTGGCCTTTGCCGCTCTGGTCGGCGTGTTCGGGGTGGCGATGCTGGATGTTGCGGCGTTTTTTGCCCTGCTCCCCCAATGGGGACATAGCGGCGCTGCACTGGCCGTCGCGCTGGGTGATTTTGTATGTGCAATGGTCGTCGTCGTGCTGGCCCAATCCGTCAAACCTGGTGCGGAAGTTCAGATGCTCAGTGAAGTGCGGGACATGGCACTTGAGGATCTGGAGGCAGAAGTTGCAGGGATTGAGACTGTGTTTGTCCAGGCTCGCAAGGATGTGATGGACATGGTCCGTCATCCGCTAAGTGCGTTTGCGCCCGGCTTGTTGGTACCTTTGCTGAAATCGGTCGTGTCAGGACTGCGCGCCGGAAAAGACAAGGAGTGACTGTCACGTGAAGCGAGAAGATGTGCCCCGATTCTGCCGAGCCGATTCTGCCGACTGCTGCGGAGTTGATGATCGGGTTTGAATTGTCTCATTCAGGGCGGACCTGTATGGTCCTGGTGCAGAGGTTTAAACCACACGAAGGGGTCCAGGAGAATGGCTCTGGAAGTTATCGGTGCCGGTTTTGGTCGAACCGGAACGCTGTCCCTCAAGATTGCTCTGGAGCAACTCGGCTTTGGACCGTGTTATCACATGATGGAAGTCTTCAAGAACCCGGGATTTTCCGTTCACTGGAAAAGAGCTGCGTTCAACGAGGACATGAACTGGGATGAGGTTTTTGCTGGTTACCGTGCAACGGTC